>CAYXWH010000082.1:0-1603 GCA_964468755.1 uncultured Dehalococcoidaceae bacterium | reverse complement strand
ACCAGTTCCTGAAGCTAAACTATCTTTAACTCTAACATAGGAAGTGGTATCCTTTTATTGGGGCAGGTCCTGAGCAATTGAGGTACTTTTCGCCTATTAATTAATATTGGAGGTTTTGGTGTGAAAATAACCAGGTTAGATGAAGTGGCAAAGATGAAGCCAGACATGGAGGGTGCAGAAAACATCTACAAGCAGGTTCCCATATCAAGAGATGATGGCGCGCCGTCATTCTGCTTCCGTGTAATTACCCTTGAGCCCGGCGGCTACACCCCTTTTCACAGGCACCCTTTTGAACATCTGAACTATATAATTAAAGGGAATGGCGCGGTAGTTTCGGAGGGTGGTAAAGAACACGAGGTCAAGGAAGGCGAATTCGTTTTGGTCCTCCCTGACGAAGAGCACCAGTATAAGAACACCTCAACAAGTGAACCCATGCTCTTTATTTGCGCGGTTCTCAACGAATACGAATGAGCCGTGTGGACTCTGCGCTACTCGTTGTTGGTGGTACTGACTTGCCGAAAAAGCGTCCCTTTTTTCGTTGATGGTTTCATGCCGAGACTCCCCGGCTGATTTCCAGGGGGACAATTCGTTCCAGAGCCTCAAGGAGCTTGTCCGGCTGACGATACATATCCATCATGACCCCCCTGGTGCCCCGGAGAGTATCGCCAATGGTGTCGAACGGCGCTTTGACCAGTCCCCCACCCAGCAAGGGCAGCCCCTGCGCCATGGCTTCCCGGTTACATTCGCCGACCACTTCCGCCCACCGGTCGGCTTCTTCACCGGCATCCAGGAGCGCCCGCAATGCGTTGCGAACCTCCGGATTTCCATACGGCACCAGGCCGGGTGCAGTTGCCGGCATCTCGATAATATCAGTGAATGGATGCAATTCCCGCAGCGGTTCAAGGGCACCAAATACGCGGGGCAGGTAAATTCTCATCCAGAAATCCGAGGGGTCCCGGATCAGGGTGTCATATTCATCGCCTGCATATATTCACCTTCAACGCACTGGTAGCAGCCCTCGGCCGCAGTACCATGCCCGGGCCAACGGTACAAGGTATAATCAAGGAGTTCAAATACCCTTCCCGGGCAAGCGGTCCCCGGCCCGCTGTACGCGTCCATGTCAAAGTCCTGCACATACTTGCTCCATGCCTTGCGGAGCAGGTCATAATCATACATGACGGCTTGCGGGGTTGTCCCGTACCAGAAGGTAGGGAAAAAGCCAGCCGGCAGCAAGACCGGAACCCTGTCCGGCTCTTTTAACTGGATAACATCGATAAATCTGTTTACCCTCTCCGAATACAATCTCCCGGCATCCGGGCTGACAAATTCCACTTCCTGCAGAGAGAGCCACTGCTGGAATCTCTCTTCCTGCCTGGCTTCGGCAGAGAGTAACGACCACTCTTTGAGCACGCGAATGCCTCCATTACTCTTCATCCTGATAACACATTACGGTCCCCGCCACCAAACCACACCTATATTAGCATTTCATATCTTTGGGCTTCAATAAAAAGCTATCTCATCACCAGTGAGCCGGACAGGCTTGACTGACACCGCGTGAGATGCTAAATTGCAATCAATCTCAGCGGTCCGGCGCTGTTGTTTG
>CAYXWH010000081.1:0-1932 GCA_964468755.1 uncultured Dehalococcoidaceae bacterium | reverse complement strand
CCGGTGCTGAATATCTCAAAGCCAAGCTGGCTGAGACCCCGGGCGAAATCGGTTACTCCGACTTTGTCAGAAACGCTGATAATAGCTCGCATAAAAACTCCCTTCTACCTTGGTAATATTTTCAGACCGTGACTTTCAACGTGGACGACTTTCTCATTCTCAAGTTCAACCGCTATTCTCATTAATAATTGTTCAGGCTCACCAAAATATATCTCAACTTCTGAATATAATGCTGCATCTTTAGGGACATTATCAGGAATATTATCTACCATTTCATAGTCGAATGACCATATAGACATTCCCCCACTTTCGTTTTTCATCATTGCAACCCACATGAGGCTGGTCCTGTATACTCCGTAGCTTTCCCTGGCTTCTTTAGCCTCAGGCGAATTCAGCGCTATGTCAATCAGCCCAGCCTTTTCATCTTCCGTAAGCCACCTTAGATTCTCGGGAAAGTCAGTTGGGTGTTCGGCAGGCAAAATTCCAGATACCGGCGCCGGTTGAGGGGCGGGAGCCGGTTCGCTGCAGCCGACCGTTACTATCGCCAAGACAAACAGCAGACTTATTACCCACCACAGACAGCTCTTCATCTTCTACCTCACCCCCTGTATCCCCCTCTCCTAAACAGGAGAGGGGGAATTTCATGTTAGAGGGGCGAAGCCCCTCTAAAAACCCCCCTGCCTTCGGGGTGGAGAGGTTCTACTAAGGGTTAAGCCACTGATGTTACGAGGGCGGTGGGTGGGAATAGATGAAATTGGCTCAATCAATAACCACCCTTGCTTCCCCCCCCTGCTTGACCACCTCACCAATGACCTTAGCTTCCGGCAGTGCCTGTGAAATCTTATCGGCATTCCCCGGCTCGCAGATAACCACCATACCGATGCCCATATTAAACACCCGGTACATCTCGTCCCGGTCGACATTGCCCTTCTGCTGAATCAGCTTAAAAATAGGGGGTACCACCCACGACTTACTATTGAATCTGGCCGCAAGGCTCTTCGGCAGAACACGAGGCACATTTTCAATCAAGCCGCCGCCGGTGATATGGGCCATACCCTTGATGAAAGGCAGTAACGGTTTTAGCGGCTGATAGTAGCCGCGGTGCGGCTCCAGAAGCTCCTCGCCAACGGTCCTTTCCAGTTCCGGGTAGCGGATTTTCAGTGCCGACGGCGTATCTCCGAATATCTTGCGCGCCAGCGAGTAACCGTTAGTGTGCAGACCGCTGGAAGGCAAGCCGATAATGGAGTCACCGGCGACGATATCCTTGCCCATGATAATCCTGGCCTTCTCCACCACCCCGATGATAAACCCCACCAGGTCATAATCTTCTTCGGAGTAGACTCCCGGCAGCTCGGCGGTTTCACCGCCGATAAGGGCGCAGCCCGCGTCTTTGCAGGCTTGAGCCAGTCCCTGAACGATCATCGTCACCTTTTCCGGAACCAGCCGGCCAATGCCAATGTAGTCCAGGAAGAACAGCGGCTCGGCGCCGCAGGCAAAAATGTCATTGATGCAATGATTGACAATATCTATGCCAATGGTATCGTGCTTGTCGAGGGCAATGGCAATTTTTAGCTTGGTGCCCACTGAGTCGGTGCTGGAAACGAGTACCGGCTCCTTGTAACCCTTGAACTCAAAAAGCCCGCCGAAGAACCCCACGCCACTCATTACTTCGGGGCGATGGGTCGAGCGGGCATACTCGGCGATACGCCTGGTTGCCTCATTGGCGGCATCTATATTGACGCCGGCCGCAGCATATGTCTGTTTAATCTGCCCTGCCTCCCTCTTGAAACTTGTTCTTATCTAGATTACCAGAAACAGGCGGCGCCTGTAAATGACTGGTTGCATCATTCTCCTTTTTGGCATACAATTAACAGGCAGGGCGACGTGGCCAAGTGGTTAAGGCGGGGGTCTGCAAAACCCCTATTCGGCGGT
>CAYXWH010000080.1:0-2365 GCA_964468755.1 uncultured Dehalococcoidaceae bacterium | reverse complement strand
ATCCACCTCGATGAGTATATGGGCGGTATTGCCGACCACGTTGGCGGATTCATCGGCGGAAAGGAAGACGGCGCGGGCATCGCCCAGCCTGATGATGTACCCCAGCTCCGAGACCCAGATACCACCAAAACCGGCATTATTCAGGCGGTCCTTTAACCGCATCATGGAAATAATCGTCTGCGGCTTGAAGGTAGGCGAGCATTTTACCAGATTCTTCGGCTTGGTCATATGCAGGGTCAGCAGCAGTAATTCCATCTGGGCGGACAGCTCATTCTTGCCACCCTGCCGGGCAATCTCCACCGAGAAGGTCAGACCTTTCCCGCCGAAAACGCTGTCCAGTATCGCCATAGCCACTTCCCGCTGGTATGACCGCAGCCGGGGTAAACTGCACTCACCGCTAGATCCCTTTGTCGATGGCTGTTCCGATGCCAATTCCGAGTGGAACGGCGATATCTCTGAGGACATTGCCGATTGCCTCCTTCAACCCCTTACGCTGCTCCTTGCCTATCTTGTACCGGGTGCGAATCAGCCGTTCCAGGGCATTGGTCATCTCCACCAGCAGCTTGATGTTCTTCGGGTCTTCCCCAAGGCTGGACTTTATCTTCACCCGGAGCAGGGCAATTTCATCGTCAATACCATCAACCCCGGAAGCCAGCTCGAAATCGAGTCGCTCCGCCTCATCGAGCACCCTGGAATAAAACCCCGGCTGCCTAGCACTTTGCCCTTTCTTTGGCGGACTCCCTTTTTTCCTTGCCCCTGCCGGCATCTGCCGTCCCCTCCTTGTTTAAAATCCTTGCCGTAGCCAGAACAATGGTGTGGGCCGCCAGGTCCCACCGCTGTTTCTCTACAGCCAATCTCAGTAGCCTCATTATCTCCCCCCGATTTTACGGATTATTGCTGATAATAGCACATTTGTTCTATTTTAGCCATCGGTTTTTGTCGCTTCCTGTCTTACGTTGATATTATGCTCGCGTCGTTATAGAATAAACCCAGGGATATAATGGGTATTGTCAGCCAGCTTTATCAGTTACAGGAAATCGACCAGCTCATTGAGGCAGATAAACTTGCTCTCCGCCAGAAGCGCAGTCAGCTCGGAGAAAATCAGGCGATAGTATCCGCTCGGGCAAATCTTGCCGGAGAGCAAAAACAGCTTGATGAACTGAAAGGTCAGCAACACTCCCTCGAATGGGAAATCGAGGACGTCGAAAATAAAATCAAGTCTACCGAGGGACAGCTCTACGGAGGCAAGGTAGCCAATCCCAAGGAACTGTCCAATCTCCAGCACGAGGTCAACTCATTAAAAGCTCGCCAGGACAAACTGGAGACCAGTGCCCTGGAGGTTATCGACCGTGTTGAGCAAGCTGAAGCCACCACGGCGGAGAGCGGTAACCAGCTTAAAAAGCGCGAAGAGGACTGGCAAACGGAACAACAGCACCTGTCCGCCGAGATAGACGAGCTAAAAAGCAGCCTCGTAGAACTTGAGCAAAAGCGCCAAGCGCTGTCAGCGGCCATCGATTCCCAGGCGCTTGACTGCTACGAAAGGATCCGAAAACAGAAGCAACAACCGGTAGCCAGGGTAGAGCAAGGCATCTGCCACGGCTGCCGTATCTCACTCTCTTCCAGTGAGATCCAGCAGGCGAGGAGCGGCACCCTGGTACAGTGCAGCAGCTGCGGGCGCATTCTGTTTTTACCCTGAGTTTTAGATGAATGTAACCAAAGCTTTTGTATGGGTTGATGGCGGGGCGCGGGGTAACCCGGGTCCGGCAGCCATCGGTGCCGTCGTCAAGGACGAACAGGAACAGCTTATCACCAGCCTTTCCCGCCGCATCGGCATCGGCACCAATAACCAGGCGGAATACATGGCACTCATCGCCGCCCTGGAGAAAGCTATCAGCCTTGGCGCCAGGCAGGTGCATGTAAAGTCAGACTCAGAACTGATGGTAAAGCAGTTAAACGGTAATTACCGCGTGAAAAATGCCAATCTCAAACGTCTCTATCAGAAGGTGAAACAACTGCAAGGTTCGCTGCAGGAGTTCACCATCACGCATATTCCGCGCCAGCAAAACCAGGAAGCCGACCGCCTGGTAAACCGGGCGCTGGACATGCCCCGATAATGCCATTTCCCGCACCGGTTTTATTGACTAATACCATTCCCCATACTACACTAATATTGAGTCAAGTAAACCGGGTGGCCGCCCTGAAATATCGGGGAGGAAAGTCCGAGCTCCGCCGGGCAGGATGCTGGGTAACGCCCAGGAGGGGTGACCCTACGGAAAGTGCCACAGAAACATACCGGTCGCCTCAGGCGACTAAGGGTGAAATGGTGAGGTAAGAGCTCACCAGCGGCTGGGTGACCAGCCGGCTG
>CAYXWH010000079.1:0-2380 GCA_964468755.1 uncultured Dehalococcoidaceae bacterium | reverse complement strand
GCACGGCCGTCGGAAACTGACGGTCAGGTGCTTAACCTGTACGGGATTGACCCTATTACCCTTGACCCGGCGGTTACCGGGGAGATGACCTCCCACGAGTATATCGCGCAGCTGTTTGGCGGGCTGGTGCGTCTCGATGATGACCTGGAGCCGGCAGCGGATATCGCCCGTGACTGGAAACTCAGCGAGGACGGGCGGACCTATACTTTTTACCTGCGGGAGGATGTTTATTTTCATGACGGGAGGCAGGTACGGGCGGAGGACTTTAAATACTCCTGGGAGCGCGCCTGTGCGCCGGAAACCGGCTCGCAGACCGCAGCTACCTATCTGGGTGATATCATCGGGGTGGATGAATTCCTGGCGGGTAAAGCCACGGAAATCAGCGGGGTGAGGGTAGCTGATGATTTCACGATTCAGGTAACCATCGACGCGCCGAAAGCCTATTTCCTGTCCAAGATGACCTACCCCACCGCTTTTGTCGTTGACCGGAATAACGTGGCATCGGGCAGCCAGTGGTGGCGGCAGCCGAACGGCACCGGGCCTTTCCGTCTTAGGGAATGGGAAAACAACAATGTGCTGTTACTGGAAAGGAATGAGAACTACTATGGGAAGAAGTCCGGGGTGGAACTGGTAGTCTTCAAGCTGTGGAGCGGCATCTCCATGAACATGTATGAGACCGGTGACATTGACGTGGCCGGTGTATCAATCAACTACATCGACAAGGTTACCGATGAAAGCGGGCATTTTTACCGTGAACTTGAAGTGGTGCCGGAGCTGAGTTTCCACTACCTCGGTTTCAATAGTACCCGGCCGCCGTTTGACGATGTGTATGTCCGCCGCGCCTTCACCCGGGCAATCGATAAAGAGAAGATAGTGTCGGTGCTGTTTCGCGATATGCTGGAGTCAGCCGACGGAATCCTGCCGCCGGGGCTGCCCGGCTATAATGAGGCTCTTGCCGGACTGGACTACGATGTCGACCGCGCCCGGGAACTCATTGCTCAATCGAGCTATGGTGATGTCGCCAGCCTGCCGCCGATTACGGTGACGACGTCGGGGTGGGGAGGTCTGGTAGCCCCGGAACTGGAAGCAATTATCGCGGAGTGGCGTCAGAACCTGGGTGTTGAGGTGACGGTACGGCAACTGGAACCGGAGCGGTACATTTACCACCTCAAAGAGGAAAAGGATGATATGTTCTACATGGGCTGGATTGCCGATTACCCCCATCCCCAGGACTTCCTGGAGATACTGTTCCATACCGGTGCTGAGAATAACTACGGCGAATACAGCAGTCCTGAGGTGGATTCCCTGCTGGAGAGGGCGGCAGTGGAGACGGACAGTGACCTGAGTATGGAGCTGTACCGGCAGGCGGAGCAGAAGCTGGTCAATGATGCCGCCTGCCTGCCGTTATGGTTCCCGCGGAACTATATACTGGTCAAGCCCTACGTTAAGGGCTATGAACTGAACCCGATGGGCTACGCCATGCTGAATACAGTATCGATAAGACCTGATTAGAGGGGTTTTGGTGACCTCACCCCCTGTGTCCCCCTCTCCTTAAAAGGAGAGGGGGAAGGTATTTTAAGAGGGGCTTCGCCCCTCTTTTCCGGTACTCCCCGTTGTTCCTTGCTGTTAGTAATTTTTTAGCAAAAATAGAAAAGTATCTTTAGCTACCATGCTTAAAAACTTGAATCTCTGATGCCTTGTATGTAAGGCACTCTTGATAAAAGGCGGAGGCCGCTTGCCTCCTTTCCCTTAATACACTACTTATCAGATTTATTAGTGTCAATTTTATTTATCGCGCAATGTTATAATTAAGCTTTGGGCGGCATGCTATAATATATAGGTACAAAAAGTTTTAATGTTTAGTGAGTACATGAAGAGATATTCAATGGACAGAAGGAAAATACTCGTTAATGAATACAAGCAACGCAAACAAATTGGTGGTATCTATAAGATAACCAACAGTCTGAGAGGGATGTATCTATTAGGCTATACCTCTAACCTTAATAGCATGCAAAACCGCTTTAATTTCTCGGTTTCTAATGAATCTTGTATTCACCCAAAGTTGCTAGAAGATTGGAAGGAATTCGGAGGCAAAGATTTTATCTTTGAGATAATTGAGTCAATCGAAAAAAAAGAAGACCAGAGCCAAGATGAATTCATAGATGATTTGAAAACGCTTGAGGAAATATGGCGTGGGAAACTTGATGCATCGTACGAATACTAAGTCGGCCCAAACATTCAAAGTAAACTATTATTACGAAATTTCAGGCATTTAAACTAAACTCAATAATGTGATGAGTAAACCCGATGGGCTACGCCATGCTGAACACGGTCTCGATAAGTGATTAAAGAGTTTTATTGACCTCACCCCCTGTGTCCC
>CAYXWH010000078.1:0-3292 GCA_964468755.1 uncultured Dehalococcoidaceae bacterium | reverse complement strand
AGGCTATAGTAGTACGAGATGAACAAGACAAGACGAGTCGCCATTCACAAGCGAAAGCTCAAGCACCAAAAAGCCAAGGAAAAAAGACAAGCGCAGCGACAGGCCGAGAAGTAAACGGGCGGTGGTCGTATGCAGCCGAGACAGCCAGTCTTTCTGCTCACCGGTCGGCCGGGAACCGGGAAGACCAGCCTCATCAGGCAGTCGGTAAACGGTCTTGAAATCAGTGCCGGGGGCTTCTATACCGAGGAAATACGACATCAGGGCACCAGGCTCGGCTTCCGGCTGGTAACCCTGGACGGTGACCAGGCGATACTGGCCCACGTGGACCACACTAAAAAGTTCCGGGTGGGCAAGTACGGGGTTGATGTGGACAGCCTGGAGCGGGTGGGGGTTGCTGCCCTGAAACGGGCAGCTGACCGGTATGACCTGGTCGTTGTCGATGAAATCGGCAAGATGGAAATGTTTTCCCCCGAGTTCCGGGAGATTGTGGCTGCCATTATCGACAGCGGGAAACGGCTCCTGGGAACGGTACTGCTCGACTCTCACCCCTGGGCAGACACCATCAAACACCGACCGCAGGTAACGCTGATAACTGTCACCAGAGCCAATTACACTCAGGTACGGGAGGAACTGCGAACGTGGCTCAGCTACCCGACGTAATACAGGTACTGCTTGACCCCGGGATCTACCCCGAGCCACCGGAACATATAGAGCTGGTGCAGACCCAGATGTCATTCGTCATCCTGGCCGGTGACATGGTATACAAGGTAAAGAAGCCGGTAAATCTGGGCTATCTGGACTACACGACACTGGAGCGCCGCCTCCACTACTGCCGGCAGGAGGTCTCGCTGAACCGGCGGCTCTGCCCGGACGCCTACCTGGGCGTGGTGCCGATAACCAGTCAGGCGGGCGCTATCCGGCTGGACGGCACGGGCGATATTATTGAGTACGCGGTGAAAATGCGTCGCCTCCCCGCTGACGCCATGCTGGACTCATTACTCCTCCAGAAGCAGGTATCGCCGGAGATGCTGTCCGGGGTGGCGGCAAAACTTACCGGATTCCACCGCTCCGCCGAGACCGGTGACAGCATCAGCGCCTTCGGCGGTCTCGACGCCGTCAACCAGAACACCGAAGAGAATTTCGTTCAGACCGAAAAATACATTGGCACCGCCATATCCCCGGCGCAGTACCGGCGCATCGAAGACTACACCGGGGGCTTTATGCGGGATAAAGCCTCCCTATTCCAGAAACGGGTAGCCGATGGCAGAATCCGCGATTGCCACGGCGACCTCCACGCCGCCCATATCTGCTTTCACGACGGTATCTGCATTTACGACTGCATAGAGTTTAACGACCGGTTCCGGTACTGTGATGTTGCTGCCGAAGTTGCCTTTCTCGCCATGGACCTGGACCGCTACCGGCGTGCCGACCTGTCACACCACTTCGTTGATGCCTATGTCGCCCACAGCCGCGATGAGGAGCTGGTCACGCTGCTCGACTTTTATAAGTGCTACCGGGCATACGTGCGGGGCAAGGTGGCTTGCTTCAAGTTTGATGACCCGTACATCTCCCCCGCCGAAAGAGATAACGCTCTGGCGGAAGCCAGCGGCTACTTCGCCCTCGCCGAGTCCTATACCGGAAAGGAGTCAGCCCATTGAGAGAACCGTTCCTAAATTTCGTTGCCAACGAGCTTGGCTCCGGATTTGTGCTCATCGCCTGCGGCCTCCCCGGCACCTGGAAAACGGAGACGACTGAGGAGGTAGCCCGGATTAAGGGGTACCCGCTGCTCCGGTCCGACCTTATCCGGCTGGAAGTGCTGAAAAACGAAGACGTGTTCGATGAGAAGGTGGCGGGCAATATGGGCAAACGCACCTCGGTCTACGACGAGATGTTCCGCCGTGCCGATGCCAGCCTGGAGAAAAACGACGGGGTTATACTCGATGCTACTTTCGTGACTCAGGCGCTGCGAGAGCGCGCCGCGGAAATAGCCGCCAGGCACCGGCGGAGATTGATCATCCTGCAAACAGACTGCCCGCAGGAGGTCTCTATCCGCAGAATACTGGAACGCACCAGGGAGGACTACGTCTCCAATGCCCTCACCGAACAGGCTTACCTCAACAACAAGAAAAGTTTTGAGGCAATAGACCTGAATGGGTTAAAGAGCCGGTACCCCGGCCTCCAGGTACTGCACCTGATTGCTGATACCTCCCGTGATTTGCCGGCAGACTGGTACATCATCAGCCGGGAAGAGAGATAGTCCGGTCAGATATTTTCCCCCTGGTACCTCCCCTGATAGCCTTCCGTTGCCTGCGCCAGCCTCATGAAAACGAGCTGCACAATCCGGGCATTCCGCTGCAATCGTAAACCGCGCTGATTATACACCACCAGCAGCGACTGCGAGCGGCCGGCATAGCCGGCATCCCATACCGCCGTCTCCACGGTGACCCCGCAGCGGAGCAGGCTTGACCTTGGCGCCGCCAGCGCCATGATATTCCGGGGCAGGTGCACAATCTCATTATAGGTAACGATATAGCACCCCGTTATCAGGTCAATATAGCCCAGCCCGTCAAAGACCAGCGGCGCCAGGTCAGCCACCACTCGCTGGCTGTTCTTCATCGCTATCCGGCCTGCCGACTGGGGTATTGCCACGTCGCGCACTGTCAGGTCAAAGCCATTGCCCTGCAACTGGTCGTCAAGGTCAACCCAGTCCTCAACCAGCGGCGGTGTCTGCTGCAACAGCCCGCATATTTCTTCTCTGGATAAAATTGCTTCCATTCTATGACCCGTGTCCTGAATTCCTATCCGAATTGTGGCAGAAGCCTGTCGTGACGTCAAGCCCGCGGGTGGGTGGGAAATGTAACGTCGCCAAAAGCTCTCCAGAGGTCCGGGGGTACATAGGCTAGAGCAGTTGGTAAAGGTAAAAAAAGAGAGCCCCCCGGAAATCCGGGGGGCTCTCGAAGTATCTGGAGTGTTGCCCGTCAAATCAGGTTAGACTGAACGTCTGGTCCTGACTATCAGGACGATCACCGCGATTACCAGTATCGCGCCGATAACGATAACCGCCCAGATATACGCCGGAGCGATGGGGGCCGGTGCTTCGGGCGCCGGAGGGATATTAATCTGGGGTGCCGGTTGTGCCGGCGGTATCTCGATTACCGGTGGCGGTGTGGTCTCGACGACTACCGGTGGCGCCGGTGCCACTGGCTCCGCCATGGTGGTGAAGCCGACAACCGGGCTCCAGTCAGTCTCGGTGGAGGCACCGATGCCCCTGACTCTCCAGTAGTAGGTGGTG
>CAYXWH010000077.1:0-3376 GCA_964468755.1 uncultured Dehalococcoidaceae bacterium | reverse complement strand
AACAGAGCATCACCGTGCTCAAAGAGACCACGGCCGTAGCCTCCATTGGAAGCCACCGTAACAGCTATAGAATCTGACGGTTGCTCAGACAAACGTCGATTGCCGGAGACGTGTTATCCAACGTCACATAAACCACGCCTGATAAGCCCGTGTTGGGCGGTATTACCGTATAGGAAGACCTAACCTCAAGGTGTTTACTCCTCCCATGCTTCTATTTCGACCAGGCATGAGTTCGGTGCCATACCGCAGGCATTCTTGGACATGAAGCGACTGGGAGTCAACACGTTGACGCTGCCGCCACGGTCCGGTGATTCACCGGGCTCGCCGATGGGCTGGTATTCCGCACTTGACTCATAGGAGTGGGCCACGCCGGAGGGAACACGGCCGGTAACCTGCACGATACATAAAACGGCACCCCGGTCGTTGAAGACCTTAACCACATCATTGTTATTGATGCCTCTCTTGGCGGCATCCCCTTTGTTTATCCGGATGACCCAGTAATAGTGGCCGTCCTTCTCCCTGACACGGTGCTCCGGTATCTCGTTCATCCAGCTGTCTTTACCGTCATACTGGGTATGAAAGCTGAAGCGCGGGTGGGGCGTGATAAGCTGCAGGGGGTATTTGCTATAAAGCTCGGCGGTATGGTGCCCTTCCCAGGAAGGAATGTACTTGGGAACCGGCGGTCTCTCGGCATCATCGGGGTCAAATCGCTTGAGGCTTTGCGACTCAAACTCTATCTTTCCGGTCTGGGTGGACAGGTTCCCTTCCCGGTCGGGTAGCCCTTCCACACCGCCACCGACAGGACCCCAGTCAGGCGTATCCCTTCTTCTATTCTCGGCAAACCACCTCAGGGCTGGTGTTGGCTGGTAGTCATCGGGGATGGGCACTACAAAGTAGCCCTTTTTCTCGAATTCCTCCCAGGTAATGTGTTTCGGCAGGTCGCTTACCGTGAACATCCTTTTTACCCAGTCCAGATCAGTCATACCTCCCTCGGTAAACTTGTCGTGGAAGCCGAGCCTCTCGGCAATCATGGCAAAGATTTCGTAGTCCGGCTTGGACTCGCCGAGGGGCTCAATACACTTCTTTTCCAGCACTATGATGCGGTGGTTGACCCCGGATGAGGAGTGGGGTATATAGCCGGAACAGTTCGCCCACTCACCGATGTCCCATCGTTCGAAGTTGGTGCAGGCAGGGAGTATCAGGTCGGCAAACTGGGCTTCTCCCTCCATCCAGATGGACTGGTTGACCACCATTTCCAGGCTGGGGTCCTGGTACATCCTGGCCCAGCGGTTGCTGTTCTGCAGGGTGCCGAAATAGGCGCCGCCATAGCGCCAGAACATTTTTACCCGTGAGTAACCCTTTTCGGGGTATCTATATCTCTTAAACTGAGTTTCGTTGGAAGTGCCGCAGAAGCCCTTGCCCCACCACTCCTGGGGTGGATCGATAATGCACTCGGGGACCCGAAGCCTGGGGATGTGTTGCCCGCCGGGGTTGTTAAGCGCGGAGGTTACCGGCTTCATGGTCATTCCCCTGGCGATCATCTGGAAAGTGGCAGCGCTGTTGAGCGGGTCACCGGATATACCCCCCTCGGCATACCCCGGAAAGAAAAAGTCCGCATTATAAGGGACGCCGTATGTCGATGCCCAGACATTGATGCCCGGTTTGCCCAGTCCCTGCATCGCCTGGAGCAGGACCATCATCCTTGCCCATTCCGTGCCGTAGGCGGCGCGGCAGGCACCACCAAAACCACCAGCCCCTCCCGCTGCCAGCATGGTCTTCTTTTTACCCCATTCCCTGGCCAGGGCTCTTATCTCGCGGGCGGGTATGCCCGATTCCCTCTCCGCCCACTCCGGCGTCTTGGGAGAGCTGCCATCATCGCCGAGAATATAGTCGCGCCATTTCTCGAAGCCATAGGTCCGGTTCTTTATGTACTCCTTGTCATAGAGATCCTCGGTAATCCAGACGTAGGCGATGGCGGCCGCCAGAGCTGTATCGGTCCCTGGTTTGGGCGCAAACCACTTATCACAGAAGTTACTGGCGGTGGAGTTATAATAGGGGTCAATAAAGACCATTTTTATGCCCATCTCTTTCAACCAGAAGCGCCGCGGGGTTGACTCCTGCCCGGCATAGACGCCGGCGGTAGCCTCCGGGTCAGCCGACCAGAAAACCATCATTTCCGTGTTTTTCATGGCGTCTTCCAGGAGGTCGTACTGTTCCGGGATGCCGAGCCTCCAGGCAAAACCCCAGTTGTGTACAGCGCCCCAGTGCCAGCCTTCCCAGCTGTCCGGGTCATGGTCGATAAAGGTGTAGCCAAGGATACCCATGAAGCGGAAATAGGCACTGTGGCGGTAGCCGATATTCCCCCAGTTGTGGTGGGAGGAAGTCGTGCTGGCGACTACCCCCGGCCCGTACCTGGTATGGATACGCACTAGCTCGGTAGTGAGCATGTCCAGGGCTTCATCCCAGCTAATGCGCTGATAACCTGATTTACCCCGGTTCCGGGGGTTCCTGTTTCCCCCGGGGTCAAAGTCTACCCTTTTCATGGGGTAGAGGAGTCGATTGGGGGCGTATACCCTTGACCTCTCCGCCAGGGTATAGGCGGAAAGCAGGGCTTTTCTAGGCGGTGAGAACTTCTGTCCTCGCGCCTCAATAACCCACGATTTGGCATCATCGGGATCGAACTCGAGGGGTTCCACGCGGGTTATTTTGCCATCTCTGGTATAGACAAACACCGGTCCACCGACAGTGCAATTGGTGAATATTTGTTCATCTCTCTTTGTAGAATCAACCACATTCTTCCCTCCTATTCTTTTGTCTGACCGAGTATAAAATAAACCGCCCTATAAATCAATAGCTGGATGGGCGGACTGTGCCATTATGATTGGATAGAGCAGGTTACTGTGTTCCGGCAATTCGCTACCTTGTGCGGCGTTTGGTTCCTGCTCTTTGGGTGGTAATCTCCACTGACAAGGTACTACTCTATGCTGTTAAGCGAAATCGGAATTCAGGGAAGCCGTAGATAGATTCATTAACTCCTACAACAAAACATTATCATGAAGCACCGGTCATCGTTCCTCTCTCAGAGCACTTTACAGGCAAGACGTGAGCACAATCAATAGGAGAGGAAGATTGACAGGACGAATTCATCCGGCTAAAGTATTCGTATCTCAGTTATATCATCTCCGCTGACGACTCACAGGAATAAATAATCCGTTTAGAACCAATATAAAGTGATGCCAAGTATTGATGAGCTAATCCAATAGACAATATATATACAAACGGAGAAAGGAGATATAGAAAGTGGCAAGACTACGAGGTCGCGATGCAATAGGAGTTATTACCGGGGTCAGCAAGCTGAACTTCTCTGATGAAATCA
>CAYXWH010000076.1:0-3623 GCA_964468755.1 uncultured Dehalococcoidaceae bacterium | reverse complement strand
TGATCTCGACCCGACTCTTGGTATGGCAAATTGATAGCCGGCCGCCACGTTTGATGACACGGCATAGTTCAGCGAGAGCTCTGGGCTTGTCCTGGAAATGTGGAAAGCTGGAATAGCAGACAACAGCATCAAAGGTTTCATTATCTAAGGGTATATCCATTACATCGGCACAGAGGTAGTCGATATTGCCGGTATAACCTTTGGACTGGGCTCTGGTTAGCATTTCCTCGGCAATATCTAATGCTACTATACGTCCGTTATTGCCAATCTTCTCCAGGATGAAGGGAAGAAAGACACCGGTACCGGTGCCGACGTCAAGCGCTGTGGAGCCGGACTTTAGATTCAAGCGTTTAGCCATTCGCTCGAGTTTGGCGGTGTCCTTTTCGGCAACGGTTTCATCCCAGACGGCAGCCTTCTGATTAAAATATTCCCTGAGCATTATCATTCCTCCGAGACCAGTTTCTCTTTCAGTCTTCTGACCTTCCTCTTGGGGGAGAAAACAGCGGCTAGCATAAAGATTACTGAAGAGGTAACTACTATAGTGGCACCACTGGGGATATCGAAAAGATAGGAAAACAAGAGCCCTACCCAGCCGGAGAGAACACCGAAACCGGCCGAGAGAAGAAACATTTGCTTCATGCTGTAGGTGAGCTGGTAGGCGGCGGCGGCTGGATTCAGAATCAGGCTGAAGATAAGGAGTCCGCCGATAGACCGCAATGATGCAGTAACGGTGGCCCCGGTCAAGAAGAGGACACCATACAAAATCAGCGTGGCCGGCAAGCCCACCGAGAGAGCGATGTTGCGATGAAAAATGGTAGCCTGGATTTCCTTAAAGAAGATAAGAACCAACCCGACGACAGCAGCAGCCACTATCGCCAGAAGGATAATGTCGCTTCTGGTATTGGTGAGAATACTGCCCCATAGCAGTTCCAGTGCTCCTGATTTGGTGCCGGGCATCAGCCCTATAAAGAGGAAGGCGATCCCCAGCATGAGAGAAAAGATAACCCCCAGCGTGGTTTCCGGACTAAGCTCACCACGGTCAGCAAGCGGGCCAATGATGGCAGCGGCGAGAAGGCTAAAGGCAAAGGCACCGATGAGAGGATTGAAACCCAGCCACAATCCAAGTAGGGCACCGGCGAAGGCAGAGTGTGACATGGCGACACCGATGAAGGGCATATGCATTAGCACCACGAAGACACCCACCGTAGAGCAGGCAATACCACCGAGAAAGGCAGAAAGAACGGCATTCTGCATGAACTGGTAACCAAATATTTCCAAGCTAAGACTCCTTCATGTGTATATGGGGTCGCCGCTCCTCAACCACCGGTGCGGGCATGTCATAGAGACGACTGAGACTATCGGTAGAGATAAGTTGGTCTGGCGTTCCATCAGCCAGAATGAGTCCATCCTTCATCAGCACCACGCGGTCACAGGTGTGGGGAAGAGCATCCAGGTCGTGGGTGACAAATAGCGTGGTCAGGTTCCGGGAATCATGAATTTGCTTGACCAGTTCCAGTATCTCCGTTTGTGCCTTCCAGTCCAGTGAGGCGGTCGGCTCATCAAGGAGAAACAGCTCCGGCTCCTGTGCTAGACAGCGGGCGATGGCTACCCGCTGTTGCTCACCGCCGGACAGGTGCCCGATGGGTCGCCGGGCAAGGTGGGTCATACCGACTAACTCCAGCACCTCGTCCACGATTTGCCAGTCATGCTTACCAGGCCTTCTAAACACGCCCAGCACACCGTAGCGACCTATCATGGCCACCTCACGGACATGCATGGGCATGCGTGGGTCTATATTCTCGACCTGAGCAACATAGCCAACTTTTTTTCTCAGGGAATTACCGTTGCCCCGAGTAAGAGTATTCCCGAGAACCGATACGCGTCCGCTGAGTAGCTTGCCAAGGCCGTTAACTATGGTAAGCAGCGTAGTTTTGCCAGCACCGTTAGGGCCGATAATACCGACAAATTCGCCGGGTTCTACCGTCAGCGATACACCACGCAGAGCCACGTCCTCTCTGTAGGAGACGACGGCATCCTTAATGGTTATTATGGGAGTTCGCATTTCATTGCCCTACTTCTCACCTGATGTCCAACTACTGAGATATCGCCCCCAATATTCGTGCAACGTTCTCGTCAATGGTTTTCTCCCATGTCTCGGTATTATCAAAGCCGCCGGGGAAATTAGAGAGAATTATCCTGGCACAGCCGAGCTCTTCGGCCAGCCCTGCCCCGGCATCCTGGCCACTCTGCAGGTTATCAATAATCAAGGTGACGTTTTCTGCTTTAGCCGTGTCCACCAATTTTTTAACCACCTGTGGAGTAAGTGAATCAGGTCTGCCGTAGAAGGTGACAACATTGAGACCAACCCAGTTGAGAAATGCAGCCTGCATGCCAGAGCAAATGACATTAACATTGGCAAGGTTTTCCTCGGCCAGTCTACCCTCTATCTCAGCTCTTTTAGCCTCAACTGTATTTTTGTATTCAGCCGCCGAGGCTTGATACGCGCTACTATTTTCAACATCTACCTGGGACAAGGCCGCGGCTACTCCATCAGTTGCATTTTGCTGGACTGAGGGTACCATCCAGTTACTCTTAGGGTTACTTGGTATATCAAGCGAAATCACAGTAAGGTCTGGGTTATTAGCGGAGTCGATTAGCTCCTGAGAAAACATCTCTCCCTGCCAGCCACCTAGTAGAAAGAGGTCGGCATCAGCCAGTTTCTGAATATCACTGGGCTTAACGTCAAAATGCCCCGGGCACTGTGCCGGGGGAATTATGTTGGCGACATCAACGAGGTCACCGCCAACTCGTTCCACTATTTGAGCGATCAGCGATATGCTGGTAACCACCTTGAGCTTGGCTGTATCTGTTGAGGCACAACCTCCGAGAAATAGAGAAATAACAAGACTGACAACCAGAATGGCGACCGTAAAAATATTGAGTTTTTTCATGAGTGTGACCCTCCTTTCCACTACTACACGGCGATTATCAGGCAATATAAATATATTTGATAAAATTTACGCAGCGACCTAAAATAGCCAGATGCTTCAAATCAGCAATAAACCCATGCCCCGGTAGCAAAGCATCTTTACGGGGAGTGAGTAGTGACTCTTTAAGGTCAAGGGTGGCGCCACACTCGCGACAAACAAGGTGATGGTGATGTCCCTTCTCCACGGGATGATATCTGACCCGTCCTTCTCCCAGGTCAGTACATGTTACCAGACCGAGTCTTTCCAACAGCTCCAGAGTGCGATAGACGGTTGAGATATTTACGTTGGGATATGTAGCCACAGCCTGGGAGTAGCTTTCCCCGGCGCTGATGTGGTCATCGCTTTTTTCAATGGTGGCGAGTATCATCATCCGCTGAGGTGTCATGCGGTACCCCTGCTTGCTTAATTCGCCGGTTATATCTCTGGAGTGATCCATGAAACTCACCTAATTAAGAATATCATAGTATCATACAAAAAACAGGATATTTATGCAACTATTCTTATTCACATTTAATTGCATCAAAATTCTAGCGTAGCTTGGGGGAAAAAACGCTGGCGAATATCTCAATGCTTCGTTCCTAAGATATTCTACCTCTGTAGACGTATAAAAGTGAATTTGATCCTCTGCAACAT
>CAYXWH010000075.1:0-3651 GCA_964468755.1 uncultured Dehalococcoidaceae bacterium | reverse complement strand
CCGAGGCCCAGAATCGAACTGGGGACACGCGGATTTTCAGTCCGCTGCTCTACCGCCTGAGCTACCTCGGCAACAGCAATATTGTAGCGATTAATGCTGTGAGTGTCAAGAAAATGGTGGCGATTACTGTTCGGGGACGCGCGGATTTTCAGTCAGTGGTATTGACAGTAAAAAGGATGCTATTTTAAATTACGTATAAATATGGTAGTGTTCATGTTGAGTTTCGCAAGACGGTAAAGGGGCGGTGTAGTCATGGAAGATATACCAAAAGATGAGTTAAACAAAGAACAAGAGATTGGTTTGACTGAGCCATCCGAGGTTGGTGCCGACTTCGAAAAGGAAGTTCAGGAAATCAGTAAAGCGGTAAGCGAGGTCGTTGCCGAGACCAGCCTTGCCGAAAAGGTTGATGACCTGCGGCTTATACTGGAAAATATCAGTGAAGACGTGGAGGCGTGGCGTTCCTCAAGGAAGGACAGTTATCTTGAAGCCCTGGAAACCCTGAAGAGCCAGGTGGAGGAGATACAGGGTGAATGGAGTAACGTGTCTACCAGCATGAAGTCCCAGCGGGAGAGGCTGGAGTCTCTCCTGGAATCATTCCCCGGAATCATCGAAACGTCCACGCTGCGGGCGCTGTCACTTCGATTGACCCATGTCGAGAAGCTGGTATCGGAATTGATTACGGAATCGAATGCTAAAGCCACTGCCCAGGGGTCGCGGAAACAGTTAATAATTTCTCTGGCGGCGCTGGGGGTTACCGTTATCCTCTGGGGGATATTCATCGGGCTCAATGTTATGGGATGAAACAACATTTCTCCGATAGCCTCTTGGTAAGGCGTTACATTGTCCGGTAACTGTTGAGAATCTCAGCCAGGCTTGGCCGATAATTGGCTAACATGGACGAGTTGAGCTTTGAACTTTTTTTAAAGCTTCACTGACTTTAAAACTCTCTCCATTATTGCCATTGCCTCCCGCCATACCAATCTCTTGACACCTTATTCGATTATATGTAGTATGATTTCTCATTAAGAGATAAAATGATCAGGCGCTTTTCTTTATACGGCTTTTTAAAGAACCAGCGGTATTTTGAACCGTTTATCATCCTGTTCTTTCTGCAGCGGGGGCTTTCCTTTACCCAGATTGGCTTCCTCATCGCTTTCCGGGAGCTGTTTATCAACCTGATGGAGGTTCCCAGCGGTGCGGTGGCTGATTTATTCGGGCGGCGGCGGAGCATGATACTCTCCTTCGTGTCCTACATTATTTCCTTTGCTGTGTTCGGGTTCAGCCGGGAGTACTGGCATTTCTTAATTGCCATGTTCTTTTTCGCGGTTGGTGAGGCATTTCGCACCGGCACTCACAAATCGATGATATTTACCTGGCTGCGCCTTGAGGGCAGGCTGGACGAAAAGACCAGGGTCTATGGCTACACCCGCTCCTGGTCCAAGATCGGTTCGGCGGTTTCCACCGTTCTGGCGGTCGTCTTGGTGTTGGTGACCAATAACTACGCCTATGTTTTCTTTTTTGCCATCGTTCCCTACACCATCGGCTTGCTGAACTTTCTGACCTATCCCAAAGAACTGGAGGGGCAACCCGGTGAAAAGGCCGGTCTTCGGGATGTGGTAAGGCATCTCTGGGAGAATATTCGCGCCTCGGCGACCGTGAGACACCTGCGCCGTTTGATTGTGGAGTCGATGGGTTTCGAGGGCGTTTACAAGGCGGCTGAGGACTACCTCCAGCCGGTGGTGAAAGGGATGGCGCTCATGCTGCCGCTCTTTATCGGGCTGGGGGAGACCCGGCGCACTGCCATTGTTATCGGGATAGTATACGTCATTTTGTACCTGGTGTCCGCCTATGCCAGCCGGAGCTCGCACCGGGTTACCGGATATGCCGGTGGGGAGGAGGCGGGGAGCCGCCTGCTGTGGAAGGTGATCTTTTTACTCTATGTTGCCCTCATTCCGCTGCTGTTCTTTGAATATTACTATATTGCCGTAGTCGGCTTTATCCTCCTGGCGCTGGTACAAAATGTGTGGCGTCCCGTCCTGATTAGCCGCTTTGACGCCTTTGCCACGGAAAAAGCCGGAGCAACCGTGCTTTCTATTGAAAGCCAGGCGAAGTCAGTTTCCACGATGATAGTGGCCCCGATTCTGGGAGCGATGGTGGATTTTGTCCGGGCGCAGAACGTTGGCGGGGACTTCTGGCCGGTGGCGACCATAGCGGCGGTTATCTCTCTGCTCATTCTGCTGACGCCGTTGAAGGAAATCGGGAAAGGGAAAGCCAGAACAGACGAGGTATCCGCCACGAAAACCCGGTGAAAGCAGTGATCGTGGCTTTCCCGGGGGTTGCCTTCATTCCAGCGCGATATTATCGATAAGCCGCGTGGCGCCGATTCTCACCGCCAGTGATACCAGGGCGGGTGCGGCGACTGTCTCCAGTTCCTCCAGCGTTTCATTGCTGGCAATACTGACATAATCGATGTCAGCCAGCGGCTGTTTGTGGATGATGGTGGTCAGGTGCTGGCGCAGGTAAGCCGCGTTTCTCTCCCCCTGGTAGTACAGCCGCTTCACCGCAGTCAGGGCCTGGTACAGGACGATGGCTGCCCGGCGCTGCTCGGTATCGAGGTAGGTATTGCGACTGCTCATGGCGAGGCCGTCCGGCTCGCGTACCGTGGGCAGGGTGATTACCTCCAGGTTCATGTTGAGGTCAGCCGCCATCTTTTTGATAACCAGTGCCTGCTGGGCATCCTTCTGGCCAAAGTATGCCCGGGTCGGCTGCACAATATTGAACAGTTTGGCGACTACGGTGGTCACTCCGCGGAAGTGGCCGGGGCGGGAAGCCCCTTCCAGTCGCTCGGTGACCTGACTGACCTCTACCCAGCTATTGAACCCCGGCGGGTACATCCCGGCTGCCGGAGGCATGAAGACAATGTCCGTCTTTTCCCTTTCCAGCAGGGAAAGGTCGCGCCGGGTATCCCGCGGATATGTCTTAAAATCTTCTTGCGGCCCGAACTGGGTGGGATTGACAAAGATGCTGACGACCACCGATTTATTGTCGTTCCGGGCTTTTTTGACCAGGGAGAGGTGCCCTTCGTGAAGGAAGCCCATGGTCGGCACAAACCCGACCGGTTCAGCAAGGCTTTGTCTGAGCTGCCTCATCCCGGCAATGGTATCAATAACCTGCATAGCGGGTACCTGTATCAAAAAGTTATCCGGTGAGCTGGGCCAGGACATCCTCGTCCATGGTGAAGCTGTTGGCTTCTCCGGGGAACGTGCCGGCGGTCACCTCGTCCCGGTATCCGGTGATTGCGCTAGACATAATATCATTGAGTTTGGCGTAGCGCTTGGCATGCTTGGGGACAAAATCGGTAAACGAGCCAAGGATATCATTGATGACCTGGACCTGACCGTCGCAGCCAGCCCCGGCGCCAATACCAATGGTAGGGATGCTTATTTCCCGGGTTATCAGGGCGGCGAGTGGGGTGGGAACCGTCTCCATGACTACCGCAAATGCCCCGGCTTCATCCAGTGCCCGGGCGTCCCGGAGCAGTTTGTTGGCGGCTTCCGGAGTCTTGCCCTGTATCCGGTATCCGCCGAGCTGGTTAATTGACTGCGGGGTAAGCCCGATATGTCCCATCACCGGAATACCGCAGTCCACGAT
>CAYXWH010000074.1:0-3970 GCA_964468755.1 uncultured Dehalococcoidaceae bacterium | reverse complement strand
TAATCCCAACATAGAATTCAAGACTATCGACTATACCAACAACCCGCTTATCGTTGCTCAGGACAGTAATATTGTAGCGATAAACAGTGCCCTGGAAGTCGACCTCACCGGGCAGGCTACAGCTGAGTCTATCGGGAAAGACTTTTACAGCGGTATTGGCGGTCATACCGATTTCATGCGGGGGGCTATCCTGGCAACGAGGGGAAAGACCATCCTTACCATTCAGACGACGGCTCGCGATGGTGAAGTATCCCGAATAGTTCCCTTCCTCCAGGAAGGCGAAGGGGTCACTCTTAACCGGGGCGATATTCATTACGTGGTGACCGAGTACGGCATAGCCTACCTGCACGGTAAAAATATCCGGGAAAGGGCAATGGAACTGATAGCCATCGCCCATCCCAAATTCCGCCAGTGGCTCATCGAAGAAGCCAGAAAACGTAACCTGATATACCGTGACCAGGCATTCATTCCGGGAAAGGAAGGAGAGTACCCCGAAGACATGGAGACGTTTAGAACCCTGAAAAGCGCTCTTGAAATCTTCGTCCGTCCGGTGAAAATCAGCGATGAACCGCTGCTGAAGGAATTTTTCTACTCTCTCTCCGATAATAGCCTGTTCACCAGGTTCATTTCACTGCGCAAGGACATGCCTCACCAACGCCTGCAAAAGTTCGCCGTGATAGACTACAGCAAGGACCTTATCCTGCTGGCGCTATTGCAACACGACGAAAAGGAAGTGGCTATCGGCATTGGTGAATGTCATATCTATGAAGATATCCACACCGCCGAGGTCGCTTTTGCCGTCCGCGATGATTACCACAACCAGGGTATTGCCACGGAACTGCTGAATTACCTGATTTATCTGGGAAAGAGACAGGGCTTGCTTGGATTCACCGCAGACGCACTGGCGGAAAACCACGCCATGCTCCATGTATTTGAAAAAGCCGGTTTCCGTATTGTAGAAAGAAGCCCCGACGGGATGAATACGTTAAAACTTGACTTCTAGTACACAACGGTACATTCTTAGTATGAGCTATGCCCGAACCGAGAAACTACCAGACTGAAGCCATTATAATCAAAAAGACCAAGCTGGGTGAGGCGGATAGAATACTCACCATGTATACCCCTCACCTGGGTAAAATCCAGGGACTAGCCAAAGGAGTACGCCGTCCCCGGAGCAAGCTGGCGGGGCATCTGGAATTGCTCACCCACAGTCTCATCTCCCTGGCAAGAGGCAGGAACCTGGATACCATTACCGGCAGCCAGACGATAACCAGCTTTTTCCGCTTGAAAAATGACCTCTGGCTTACCTCCTGCGCCCTTTACGTCATCGAGATGGTAAACCAGTTCACCGCCGAGCGCGTTGAGAACTACCCCCTCTTCCGGCTGGTTCTGGAGACAATGGAGCAGCTGGCAGAAGACAACGACAATGAGCTGGTGCTTCGCTACTTCGAGTTGCATCTCCTTGACCTGGTGGGATACCGCCCCCAGCTCAGAGAGTGTGTTTCCTGCCACCAGCCACTGGAACCCGCCGTCAACGCGTTCAGTCCGGGGAGTGGCGGTTTGCTCTGTCCCAAGTGTACCCCGGGCCAGCCAATGGTCTACCCGCTTTCCGTCAATGCGCAAAAGGTGCTGCGCCTGTTTCAGACCAGTGACCGCCAGACCGTGCGGCGGCTAAAAGTCGATGCCGGTCTGTCATTAGAGCTGGAAAAGGTAATGAGCAATTACCTGAGGTATCTCCTGGAACGGGAGGTCAAGTCGGCGGCATGGCTGACCACGTTACGTGAGCAGCGGTGGCAACTACGGCCCAATGCTTTACCCTGAAACCTGAATAACGTATAATGAAGTAACGCAGATGAGGCTGAGTGTAGATTACCCTCAGTCTTTTTACTATACGGAAGGGAACGATGACAACCAGACTGGACCGCGTAGAACAACAGCGACTAAACAAACTCGTGCGACTTCGGGACCGTGGTATCTCCCCGTACCCGAACCGGTACCATCGCAGCCACACCACCGAACAGGCCATAAACCTGCTCAAGGAAACAGAAGCGGACCAGGCACAGGCTGATGCGGTGAGTGTTGCCGGGCGCCTTATGGCGATACGGCGAATGGGCAAGAGCTCCTTTGCTGACCTGCGTGATGGCTCGGGGAAGATTCAGCTCCTTTTTCAGGATACCCATCGCTACGATAGTGAAAAGCTGGAACTGTTCAAGGACCTTGATATCGGGGATATTGTCGGGGTCAGCGGAGGTCTATTACGGACCAGGACGGGTGAAGCTACGGTTAAGGTGGACGATTTTACCATACTTGCCAAATCGTTGCAGCCGCTGCCGGAGAAATGGCACGGGCTAAGTGATGTTGACAAGAGATACCGGCAGCGCTATCTGGACCTGATCGCCAATGCCGAGGTCAGCGAGGTATTCAAGGCGCGCAGCCGGGTTATTACCGCTGTCAGGCATTTCCTTGACCGGCGCGGCTTTACTGAGGTGGAAACGCCGGTATTGCAGCCGTTCGCCGGCGGCGCCCTCGCCCGCCCCTTCGTTACCCATCACCACGCCCTTGACCAGGACTTCTACCTCCGTATCGCCCTGGAACTTTACCTGAAGCGTCTCATTGTCGGAGGGCTGGACAGGGTCTACGAGCTGGGGCGAACCTTCCGCAATGAAGGCGTCTCCACCAGGCACAACCCCGAGTTTACCATGCTGGAAAGCTATGAAGCCTATGCCGATTACCGTGACGTGATGACCATGCTGGAAACCATGGTATCCGAGGTGAGCGAGCAGGTGCTGGGCACCACCGACATCGAGTACGGCGATACCGTCATCCACCTTAAGCCGCCGTGGGCACGCATCAGCCTGAGAGACGCGGTGAAGGAATACAGCGGTATTGATTTTGTCAGCTATCCCACGGCTGATTTATTACGGCAACAGATACAAAAGCGCGGTATGGAGGTTGACCCGCAGAAGAACTGGGCGAAGCTGGTCGACGAGCTCATTTCGACTTTTGTCGAGCCGAACCTTATCCAGCCCACCTTTATGCTCGACTACCCCCTGTCAATGTCGCCCCTCGCCAAGACCAAGCCCGGTGAGGACCGCGTGGTGGAGCGCTTCGAAGCATTTATTGTCGGCATGGAAATTGCCAATGCCTTTACCGAGCTCAATGACCCTGAGCAGCAGCGAGAGCGCTTTGAGCAGCAACTCAAGGACAGACAGGGTATGAGCGACGACGAGGAAGTATGGTCTATTGACGAGGACTTCCTGCAGGCTCTGGAGTACGGTATGCCGCCCACCGGTGGACTGGGTGTCGGCATTGACCGGCTGGTTATGCTGCTCACCAACCAGCAATCAATCCGCGAAGTGGTGCTGTTCCCGCAACTGAGGGACAAACCACAATCTTGATTATCGGGGGAAGACTATGCTTGACCTTAAATTTATCAGGGAAAATGCCGAGACTGTACGTGAGGCACTGGCGAAACGACAGGACACTGCCCCGATTGATGATATCTTAACCCTTGATACCGAGCGCCGCGAGAAGATACGTGAGCTGGAAGAACTGCGGCACGCCCGCAAGGAAGCAGCCAAAGAGCGAAACAACGCAGCCGCCAGCGAGGGGCGTGACCTCCGTTCCCGGATAAGAGAGCGGGAAGATGAAGTAAGAAATCTTGACGAGCAGCTTACCCAGCTTCTGCTTCAGGTGCCCAATATTCCCCAGCCCTCGGTGCCCACCGGCAAAGATGAGCACGACAATATTACTGTGCGCACCTGGGGAGAACCGCCGAAATTCGAGTTCACCCCGGCGCCACACTGGCAGCTCGGCGAGTCGCTGGGAATTATCGACTTTGAGCGTGGCGTTAAGCTGTCCGGCAGCCGTTTTTACGTGCTCAATGGCGCCGGTGCCCGACTGCAGCGCGCCCTTATCTGGTTCATGCTTGACCTGCACACCAGCCATCACGGTTACCGTGAGGTCTACC
>CAYXWH010000073.1:0-3990 GCA_964468755.1 uncultured Dehalococcoidaceae bacterium | reverse complement strand
AACCACCGGAACGGGGGACATGTAATGTTTGAGACTCTGCTTCTTCGGTCTGTGATGCGTTGACCTGGTTGCCTTTTTCAGATTGTCTAGGAACTCTTTTTTTGTGGGCACGGGTATCTCGTGCCCCTTGGGAGTTTTTGAGTCTTTTTGGAGTGTGGCATTATGGCCTCCCTCGATAGTCCTTTGGCTAAACTCAATAGGGCCAGAGAGCAAATCAATGCGTTGAGACGTGATATATCCACCCTCACGGACCTCAATTCTTATTGCATCACCTACGATATTGATAGTGCTACGGGTTATCAAGTCTATTACTTCAAGAAAGTCCCTCTAATTCCTGATGATTTCAGCTTGCGAATCGGTGAATTGCTCTATAACTTTAGATGCTCTCTTGACCATCTCGTTTGGCAACTTGTACTTTCTGAAGGGAACGTACCCACATCCCGGAATGAATTCCCCATCTATAGTATCCCTGTTGAATACGAACGTAATAAGAGGCGAAAGCTCCAGGGGGTCAGTCCCACAGTAGTTAGTATCATCGATAACGTTCAACCTTTTAAGCATGATAGTCCGTTCAAACACTTGTGGAGTCTCCATGAATTGTGCAATTTTGATAAGCATAGGAATCTGCTCGTTACCGTCATTGTTGCTCCCGAAATTAGTTATGGCATTTTTGTTAATAGACTGCCCTACGCCCAAATCATCGGAAAGTCCGTCGAAAACGGCGCAAAATTCTTCATGGTCGAACCTGATGTGGATGTGAAGGTTAAGCCTAAATTCAAGATAGTCTTCAGCAATAGTCCTCTTTCCGTCAGGCAGGATTTGCGAATCGAAAATATATTCCGTCTTATTGAAATTGCTGTTGATAGAGTTTTCAGAAAGCTTTCGCCTCATGTTAAATAAACCCCCTTTATACAGTAAAGGTATACGCACCTTTTCCAAAGGGGGAAGGTGGGAGGGGAAAACTGAGGGTTTAGCCACTGATGCTGCGAGGGCGGCAGGGTGGGAAAAGATAAGACGCGAGGGGTGGGGACTTGAATAACGTCGAGGTAAAATGTTATTCTGGACATACCTATGCCGGGGAGCCGCGCTCCTTCCGGTGGGGTGGGGTGGAATATAAGATCAAGGAAATAGAAAAAAGCTGGCAGGAGCCGGGTGAAAGGCATTTTCTGGTCGTAACGGAGGATAACAAATTGTGTAAACTCTGCTATAATGAAGCCAAACAGCAGTGGTCAGTATTCGAGGTTGTGAGGAGGTAGGCGATGCTTAAGGAAGTTCTAAGGATACTGGAAAACGATGCTCGGACCAGCGCCAAACAGATAGCCACCATGACCGGAGCCACGCAGTCTGAGGTAAGCAAGATTATCAAGCAGGCTGAGGAAGACCGGGCCATACTGAAATACAAGACGGTCATCAACTGGGACAAGGTGGAAGACGAGCAGGTATGGGCGCTAATCGAGGTGAAGGTTACTCCGGAGCCGGAGGCAGGGTTCGACGCCATAGCTCAGCGCATCGCTCATCTACCGCAGGTTCGCTCGGTGTACCTTGCGTCGGGGACCTATGACCTGTGGCTGGTGGTAGTGGAAAAGTCAGAGCATGAAATAGGCGACTTTGTATCGCAGAAACTGTCGCATATTGAGGGTGTCCAGGGAACCGATACCCACTTCGTCCTGAAGCGGTACAAGGAAGACGGCGAGCGCCTTGATAAGGGAGTGGGGGAAAAGCGGCAGCCGGTCATACTCTAGTGACACCCGGTGCCGGGAGATTGCTATGTCGGCAAAGCAACTTGGTCAACTGAAAAGGCGTCATTCAATTATCTCACGACGAGCCAACCGGCTATCTCCTTCGGGGATAAGGAAGTTTTTTGATTTACTGGCTTCCATGGAAGGAGTAATCTCGCTGGGCGTTGGTGAGCCTGATTTCACTACGCCGTGGCATATTCGTGAGCGGGCGATACGCTCCATTGAGGAGGGTTATACCCATTACACGTCAAATATGGGTATACCGGAGCTGCGCCGGGAGCTTTCCCGCCATCTGAGAGAACGGTACGGTGTACACTATGACCCCAATGAAGAGCTGCTGATTACCGTGGGGGTAAGCGAGGCGCTGGACCTGGTGATGAGAGCCATCGTGAATCCCGGCAACGAGATTATCATGCCTGACCCGAGTTTTGTTGCCTATGATTCCTGCATCATTCTGGCCGGTGGTGAACCGGTGAGAGTTCCAACCTACCGCGAAAATAATTTTGAGCTCATCACGGCGGACATTGAGGCGCGAATTACGGATAAGACCAAGGCTATTCTCCTTGGCTTTCCGGCCAATCCCACCGGAGCGGTAATGAGCCGGGACCGGCTTCTGGAGATAGCTGAACTGGCTCACCGCCATCAGATGATGGTGGTCTCTGATGAGATTTATGACCGGCTGGTCTATGGCGTGGAACATACCTGCTTTGCCAGCCTGCCCGGAATGAGAGAGCAGACCGTTTTCCTGGGAGGGTTCTCCAAGGCGTATGCCATGACCGGCTGGCGTATCGGCTTTGCCGCGGCGAGAAAAGAGATTATTGCCGCCATGACCAAGATCCATCAGTACACCATGATGTCGGCTTCCACCATAGCCCAGGTGGCCGCTATCGAAGCGCTGGCGTCCGGTGAGCCCAGCGTTCTGGAAATGGTTGAGGACTATAACCGGCGGCGCAAATTTATCGTGAAGGGTCTGAATGACATCGGTTTGACCTGTTTTGAACCCCGGGGTGCCTTCTATGCCTTCCCGTCGATAGCCGTTACCGGAATGACCTCAGAGGAGTTTTCTGAGCAACTGCTCATTGAAGAGAAAGTAGCCGTAGTCCCGGGTTCTGCCTTCGGGGCCTGCGGTGAAGGCTATGTCCGCTGCTGTTATGCCACCTCGCTGGCGGATATTGAAGAGGCATTATCACGGATGAAGCGGTTCGTTAATCGGCACAAGCGTGGATAGCCGCTTAGAGTAGCCCCATCCTTTGTTTGACTTCCTCCAAAGTTTCTCTGGCGATGGTCCTGGCGCGGTCGGCGCCGGCAGCGATTACCTCATCGACATACTGTGCCCTGGCGGCCAACTCGGCGCGCCGTTCCCGAAAGGGCTTGAGGGCATTGTTGATGCCTTCAGCGAGCAGCTTTTTGCAATCGACACAGCCGATTTCGGCGGCGCGGCAGGCACCAGCTATCCTGTCGACCTCGGTTGGATTGAAATACTTGTGCAGACTGTAGACGTTGCAGATTTCCGGGTGTCCCGGGTCATGGCGGTACTGCCGGGCCGGGTCGGTAACCGCCGTTCTCACCAGTTTTCCGGTTTCTTCCGGAGAGATAGCAATCTCAATATCATTGCCCACCTGTTTGCTCATCTTCTGTTTCCCGTCCAGGCCCAGTATCAGCGGGAATTCGGTGAGTTTGGCTTCGGGCTCGGGGAAGGTATTGCCGAAGAGGCTGTTAAAACGGCGGGAAATTTCCCGGGCTAATTCCAGATGGGGCAGCTGGTCCTCACCCACCGGGACAACCTCTGCCTTGTACAGCACGATGTCGGCGGTCATCAGCACCGGATAGCCCACCAGTCCGTAGTTGACGTTATGTGGCTGGAGCTTTACCTTATCCTTGAAGGTGGGCACCCTCAGTAACCAGCTCAGCGGGGTCACCATGCTGAGCAGGGTGTGTAATTCCATTACCTCGGGGACGTGCGACTGCACAAAGAGGATGCTCTTATCCGGGTCAAGACCGGCCGCCAGCCAGTCCAGCATCATATCGCGGATATTGTCTTGCAGCCCCTCGGTATTATCCAGCGTGGTCAGGGCATGGATATCAACGATGCAGTAGACGCAATCATACTCGTCCTGCAACTTTACATAATTCTGTATAGCCCCCAGATAGTTCCCCAGGTGCTGCTTTCCGGTAGGGCGAGCCCCGGAAAAAACTCGTTTTTTCATGCAACCTCCTCAGTGGCAAGTTTAGCATAAGCGCATAGCCTCAA
>CAYXWH010000072.1:0-4940 GCA_964468755.1 uncultured Dehalococcoidaceae bacterium | reverse complement strand
TTAACTCAAGAACATAAGTCTGACGTTCACCGTCTTCTGTTCTTTCTTTTATGTTTAAGATGAAAGTGCCATCATTCTTTAGAACTCGCTTCAATTCGGAAGATATTGGTAAAAACCAATTGACGTATTCTTTTATAGGGATACCCTTATATGTCTTTTTCCGGTTATCAGCGTAAGGTGGTGAGGTGAAAATCAGATTGATACAAGAATCCGGTAAAGATTTCAAGGCGGTTAAGGAATCCCCTTGAATTATTGTGTCTAGCTCTGGTAGGATAATCGTTTCAATCCTCATTGTTAAGACTCTATCGCTCTTTAGTGGAATTATAGCACATAGTAAATGAACAAAAAATCGGTATTTTTGACTATTGACTTAGAAATGTGACTAATAATAAAAAAGCCGGCTATTTCGCCGGCTTACTTCCCCCTCACCCTCTTTAAAATGACCTCTCTATACCACTGCGCCAGTGTTTTGCCGTGCTTGGGCATGCGTTCCCGCTTTTTCTTGAGCTTGCGCTCGCGGCGTTCCTGGCGGGTCTGCCGGCTATTTTCCGGCTCGTATTTCGCGTTCATCTTCAATGACCAGCTCTTTTCTCAGCTCGATAATACGGTCGCGGAGGAGGGCGGCTTTCTCGAACTCAAGGCTGCGGGCGGCGGTCTTCATCTGGTTTTCCAGCTCTTTAATGAGCCGGGCGATGTCTTCCCGGGTGGCGGGGGCGGTAAAGGCGTAGGGGGTCCGTGCCTCGGCGACCACCTTGACCCGCTCGGTGATGTCTTTGATGGCTTTGCGGATACCCTGCGGGGTGATGCCGTGCTCGACATTATAGGCTTCCTGAATCTGGCGGCGGCGGCGGGTCTCGTCGATGGCGGCATGCATGGACCGGGTCACGGTATCGGCATACATGATAACATGCCCGTCAATATGGCGGGAGGCGCGTCCCATCGTCTGGATGAGGGCTTCCCGGGAGCGCAGGTAGCCTTCCTTATCGGCGTCGAGGATGGCGACCAGGCTGACTTCGGGCAAGTCCAGCCCCTCTCTCAGCAGGTTAATGCCGACCACCACATCATAGACGCCGAGTCGCAAATCGCGGAGTATCTCCACCCGTTCCAGGGTATTAATCTCGGAGTGGAGGTAGTGGGTTTTGATGCCCATCTCCAGGAGGTAGTCGGCGAGCTCTTCCGCCATCCGCTTGGTGAGGGTGGTCACCAGGCAGCGGGTGCCGTTGTCGATACGCTGTTTAATCTGGTCAAGCAGGTCGTCAATCTGTCCCCTGGTGGGCTTGATCTCGATGGTGGGTTCGAGCAGCCCGGTAGGCCTGACCAGTTGCTCCACCACCTGCCGGCTGTGCCGGTACTCAAAGTCGGCTGGTGTTGCCGAGGTATAGATGACCTGGTTAACGCGCTCCTGAAACTCGTCAAAGTTCAGCGGGCGGTTGTCCATCGCCGAAGGCAGGCGGAAGCCGTATTCCACCAGCGTCTCCTTGCGGGAGCGGTCGCCGTGGTACATGCCGCGTATCTGGGGCAGGGTCATATGGGACTCGTCGATAAACAGCAGAAAATCATCGGGAAAGTAGTCGAGCAGCGTCCACGGGGGGCTTCCCGGCGCCCGGCCGGCGAGGTGGCGGGAGTAGTTCTCCACGGCATTGCAGTAGCCGGCTTCGCGCAGCATTTCCAGGTCGTAGTTGGTGCGAGCCTCAAGGCGGGCGGCTTCCAGTACCTTGCCCTGGCTTTTCAGCTCGGCGAGTCGCTCCTCAAGCTCCTGCCGGATAGTCTCCAGGGCGCGTATCAGCTTGTCGTGTGAGGTGACGAAGTGCTTGGCGGGGTAGATGTCAATGGCGTCTATCTCGGCAAGCAGCTCGCCGGTAAGCGGGTCAATCCGGAGAATACGGTCGATATCGTCGCCGAAGAACTCGATGCGGATGGCTATCTCTTCGTAGGCGGGCTGGATTTCCAGGGTATCACCGCGCACGCGGAACCGGCCGCGGGTGAAATCGATGTCGTTGCGCTCGTACTGCATGTCGACCAGACGGCGGAGCAGCTTCTGCCGGTGGCAGGTCTCACCCCGTTTCAGGCTGGCGACAAAGCTGCGGTACTCCTCCGGCTCACCGAGTCCGTAGATGCAGGACACCGAGGCAACGATGAGCACGTCGCGGCGCTCGAAGAGGGCGCGGGTGGCGGCGTGGCGCAGCTTGTCAATCTCGTCGTTGATGTCTACCTCTTTCTCGATGTAGGTATCGGTGCGGGGGACATAGGCTTCCGGCTGATAGTAGTCGTAATAGCTGACGAAGTACTCCACGGCGTTGTCGGGGAAGAACTCCTTGAACTCGGTGCAGAGCTGGGCGGCGAGGGTCTTGTTATGGCAGATGACCAGGGTGGGGCGGTTTACCCGTGCCACCACGTTAGCCATGGTGAACGTCTTGCCGCTGCCGGTAACCCCCAGCAGCGTCTGGTGCCGGTGGCTATTGTTCAGTCCGTCCACCAGGTTGTCCACCGCCTGGGGCTGGTCACCGGTCATCTTAAAATCGGAGACGATTTCAAAGTCAGGCATGGTACTTTAATTATACTATACAGCGCCAATCAAGCCACCGATGATGAACCCGAAGATGGCGCCAACGATAGCCCCTGACCAGGGATTTCTGGTCAGGCCTCAGGTAGGGGAGTCACACTTACGGCGGCTGTTAAAGCGGCCCAGCGCCCAGCCCGCACCTCCCCCGATGATGGCTCCGATGATTAAAAATAATGCGGTCATAGATTGCTCCCTATAGATAAGTATATATCTTTTGGGAGCATGAGGGTAATTTTTATCTGTCTGCCTCACCCCTGGTGGATTTATAAATCCTCCCCCTTAATCCCCCTCCTTTAGCAAAGGAGGGGGAAGAATTAGAAAGGAGAGGCTTCGCCTCTCTTAGACTCACTGTATGGGCATAGACTCTCATTTTGATAAAGGGAGATTGAGAGGGATTTCAAATCACGTCCCCCTTTGTCAGAGGGGGAAAACACTACGGGCTAAGCCTCAGATGGCGCGAGGGCGGCCTGGGTGGGAAAAGATAGATTGTGGGGTAACGGCAGGGTATATCTATTCATGTATTACGGTGATACAGGCGCAAGTCTCCCATTTGCCCGATTTATTTATAGTGGTGACAGGAATTCCTGGCCAATCATCCGCAGCAATGCAATTGCTGCGCCATTTTTGAAACTGGTCGTGTATGGCGGAATCGACCATGACGGCTTTTATTTCCAGTAGCTCCCTTCCCTCACCTGTTTTGGCAATCCAGTGCGTGCACTTGAATTCGTAGCAATCGCTCATCTGTGAGTAGGCAGGGATAACCTGTTCGGGCCACCATAGTGGCTCATTGGCTTCGACCACCGTATATAAAAAATACCCCTTTTCAAGTCTGCTGGTGAGGTAACCCTCAATCTGGATGGCGTCTCCGGAAATTATCTGGTTATGCACCGGGGCAGTAATATGAGCTTCTGATAGTTTATCCGGAGGGGATGGGGTGAACATATCACCTATTATTGGGGCAACTATCGTGGCAACAGCGCCTATCAGGGCTACCGTGATGGGGATTATAATAGCCGGGTTTCTATACCAGGGCCTTCTCCGTTTTTTCTCGGACATTGTTATTACCCCCCCCCCCGGCACTACCCCGACTCGCTTAGTGGACAATGTAGACGACTACCCCGGTTTTGTCAAGAGCCTACCAGAGGTCGGCGTATCCAAGAGGGGATTTATTACCTCACCCCCTGTGGATTTATAAATCCTCCCCCTGTATCCCCCTCCTTTAGCAAAGGAGGGGGAAGAATTAGAAAGAGAGGCGAAGCCTCTCTTAGACTCTCCACAGGTGTGTATTTGACCCTTTGTGTGGGGGTGGTAGGACATAGACTTACGGGCTAAGCCTCAGATGGTGCGAGGGTGGCCTGGGTGGGAAAAGATAATATGGAAGAGAGGGGGGAGGGAAATGATGACTACTAAATATCAGAAATCAGCGGAAGAAACTATTATACTAATTTGAATAGTAAATCGTAATGTTTTCAATTTTATTACCAGTTTCAGTATCGGAATAAGTAACTACTGATTTAAGTTTGGTAATTTCAAAACCATTATCTTCCAACAATTGAAGCATCTTTCTAGTAATTTGCTCAAATTCAGCCCCGTTCTTAGCCTTAGCTTCAGCCTCAGCACCAAGCTTGTCAAGAGCTGTTCTTATCTCTGAAGAAATCCCTATTTCTTTATCTTCTGAGTCTAATAGTCTGACTTTCATAGTGTTCTCCTCTATCATTTTCCCCTTAGATTTCAATTCCTTTTCTAGTTTTGAGTAATTTTCAGCGAATATTTTTGCTTTGACAGCAAGAGCCTTATTTTCCCCTATCATATCTCTATATTTAGGTATCCCAATCAAAAGTGAAACAATGTTAAATATAATCACTTGATACATTCTAAAGTCAATCTCGTATTTGTCTATCGTTTTTCTTCCTAAAAACTGAAAAGTACCAGTCGAATCAAACAAATTTTTTATTTGTGAGCGGGAATGTGCGTGAACTGATTTATCCGAAATATTTATCCATTCTTTGTAAGTATGAAGTGCTAAACCTCTGTCAGGTTCTGGATATATATTTCCTTCATTAAGATTAATCCTTTTACTGATTTTATTCGGTTTAAAATACCACTTGTCTTTATCTGTTAAATCATATTGGCTTGTTTTTCCCCATTCTTTTAAACTATTTTCATTGTAAGTAATATCGACAGCAATGAGTAACCATTCTGAAGCATTTCTTAAGACCATGTGAGCTTCTTGTGATAATCCGCTTTCAAGTAGCACGATGGATGAAATTACTCTTCTGAAAGTTACTATAAGTAATTCTAAGATGTATCGTTCTTCATCGGTATTTTTGGCTATGTTTCCTATAGCTTATGAAGTTTCCTTATCAGATAAAAATTG
>CAYXWH010000071.1:0-4960 GCA_964468755.1 uncultured Dehalococcoidaceae bacterium | reverse complement strand
AAATTAACCTGGCAATTACCCCCGGTGGAGGCGGGACACAGCGCCTGCCGCGCCTGATTGGGATGACCAGAGCCAAAGAGATGATTTATACGGGAGAGATTATTGACGCCAATACCGCTCTTAACTGGGGGCTGGTCAACAAGGTGGTGCCTGCCGGGGACCTTATGGCTAAAGCCAGAGAGCTGGCGCAGAAGCTATCAGGTAAGAGCAGTATCACTCTGGCTCGCGCTAAAAAGGCAATCAACACCGGGGTAAATATGGACCTCACCTCCGGACTCGATCTGGAGGAGCAGTGTTTTTCCCTCTGCTTCGGGACTGAGGACCAGAAAGAGGGAATGGGAGCTTTTCTGGAGAAGCGAAAACCACATTTTAAAGGCAAGTAGAAAATCAAGGCATATCATTATTCAGCAAATAGTATATTCAGCAGTCCGACATACCCTGAAGATGTCGGCACCGGAAATATCGCCGGTGAATTTATGGCCACCGGTCCTGACAATTCGCACATTGCGGTTGAACTGCCTTACCTTAACAGTAACTCAGTTCCTGTATCGCAGTCGAATTCTATAGGCGATTACCTCGTTACCGAACTGAATAAATTGTCTCAATAATGAAAGTAAGGGAGAAACACTATGGAAATCAAGAAAGTCGGCGTAATTGGGTGCGGCCTTATGGGCTCCGGTATTATTCAGGTATGCGCCCAGTCCGGCTACCAGGTAGCCGCTTCCGAAATAAATGAGGAGCTGTTAAATAAAGGGCTTACTGCTATTAACGCGGTGCTCACCGGAAGAGTGGACAGGGGTAAGCTCTCGCAACCGGAAAAGGACGCCACGCTCGGTCGTATTAAAGGCACTACCGATATGAAGGACTTACACGACTGCGACCTGATAATAGAAGCGGTTAGTGAGAGTATGGACTTGAAGAGAAAAATATTCGGTGAGATGGACAAAATCTGCCCCAAACATACTATTCTGGCTACCAACACCTCCTGCCTCTCCATCATTGACATCGCCATGGTAACCACCAGGCCAGATAAAGTACTGGGACTACACTTCTTCAATCCGGCACCGGTCATGCCACTTCTGGAGATAGTCAGGACCATCGCTACCAGCGATGATACCATCGAAGCAAGCAAGAATTTTGGCAATTCGCTGGGGAAAACGATTGTCATAGCTCAGGATGCTCCCGGCTTCATCGTCAATCGCCTCATGGTGCCGCAACTCCTCAACGCTATCCGGATGTTTGAGTCCGGCGTTGCCAGCAAAGAGGATATTGATACCGCCGTGAATCTGGGCTTGAACCACCCGCTGGGCCCGCTCGCCCTGGCTGACCTTGTCGGGCTGGACACGCTCCTTTTAGTCGCCGATAGTATCTATGACGTGTCCAGGGATACGCAATATATCGCCCCGATATCGCTCCAAAAAATGGTTAGTGCTGGCTGGCTGGGTCGAAAGACGGGCAAGGGCTTCTATGACTACCAATAGATTGTCTTCGGAACTAATGCCCTTCGATTGAGTAGCTTGTCCCCCGGTTGCCCACGGTATGACTTCACCTGCCCGTTAACCCGGGATCCAGGCTGCATAATGAACCGCATCTTCACGTCCAGTTGACTCAACCGCTGGCTAACCGGGACCCGGCAGTCCCGCCTTATGACCCGTAATCAGCCCCGTTATACTTTCAGATGGTTTATTTAATCCTTTTGGCTAATTGATGAGTTCCGAATGGGAGACCATAATAAGGGTGTGGTAATGCATTGTCCGCGAATTGCCCCGGCGATTGATATACACAGCCACGATTAAAACAAGTTGTACCATGCGGGAAGCAAAAGCGGTGAAGAGACGGAGCTAGCTGACTGATGGATTGGACCTCGCTAAGGATTTTATTATGGCAGGTATGCTTAATCGAAGCCCTGGTATGCTTGATTTTACTTCTTGGCATCCTGACCAAAATAGCCGGACGGCATAGAGCAGTACGACCCGAAGCGGCCGAAGTCGAAAGAGGAGCCGGGGCGTTAAACAGATTCCCCTCAGCAATGGCTGAGTATGCCACGCATCTCAAGAGACGTGCCGGTGATACCCTCGGAACAGTTGGCGACTCCATGTCTTCGCTGACACGGCGAAGAAGCATACCAGAGAGAGAGTTAGACGGATTTTCTTCAGCAATAGCTGAATACGCGACGCGCATCGACAACAATACCAGCGCTATTCACCAACTCCGCCAGGCATCTCAAGAGCTCAGGGCAGAGGTCAGCAGGCAAAACCGGGTACTGAGTGACCTGGTTACCGCTATCAACCGGGCTCAAGCCGGGGTAGAGTCAATAGTTGAGTCCGGGGTAAAGCCGGCAATTGCCAGGGGAGACGTATCGCCGCCGGAAGATACCGGCGAACCCGTGCCGACAACAGCGGAAGAGCTACTCACCGGGTTCGAGAAGGAAGCCCGGATACCGGGACACTTCCGGCACCGTCAGCAGTCAGCCCAAAAACAACCGGTGGCAGCTACCCAACAGGCTCCAACCAAGCAACGGAGCCTGGCTACCAGACACACCTTCGCCACCAGAGAAGCCATTGCCAGCAAAGCGCACCTGATTTCGACGAGGTAACCAACCGGGACCAATCACCAGTCCGGGCAATTGCGTCTCTATTCCCTCACTTGATTGTTATCGCTGACCGATAGTGCAGTAGATAACCGGTGAAGTTTCACCTGAGGACCAGCGGTGGCTGTACACATGAGAAACGTAATAGCCGCCTTTTAACCTGATGGTGTAGTTGTCTGACCCGGCAAGGTGCAGGTCAACGGTACCATTATTCAGCGTAAGCAGGGCGTAGTCTTCACCGTTCTGATAACTGTCCCGATTGATGTCGACAGTGGTATCACTTGAGTCGCGAGCCTCAATGAGCAGATTCATCACCCGGTAGCATTTGACAAGGCTATCAACATTGGTGAGAGACACCGTGGCTACCAGGTTACCGGGGAAATCGACTGCCGGTTCTATGGCAAACAGGTCACCGGCACCTATACCACCTTTAAATGAGCCAAAGGTTTTCACGACCGGTCGAGTCGAGTTGATTTCGGTGACACTGGCAAAGTCAGCACCAGCCGAGCTAATCGCATGCCTGGAGGTGTTATTCATGAACCCGTAGGCAAATACCCCGCCGATAATGAGGACCGCCAGCGACAGGGCTCCGGCAGCCATAATGGCTCTTCGGCTGCTCACTTCGGCGAAGGAGAGATTGTCGTCGCTACTGAGGTAGGTCCTGGCTTCCAGGCTTGCCGGCACCTTCTTCCCGTTCAGCTTGGCTACGGCTTTATCCGTGATGCCGAATTTGCCGCCAAGCTGCTGACGAGCTTCAGCTACCGATAAACCACCCAGGTCGGCTCGTTCATAACAATCTTTGCAGACAATTCCAGTCATTTCCAGTCATTTTTGATTGCCGGTTTTACCATATTCCCTTTACGATTCCGCAGTCTTAACGACTGCCGGTAAGCCGGTTGCTTCTCCACTAACCCGCTTATATTAATCCGGCATCGATAGTGTCATGATGATTCCCGCGTTAAAGATTTGAAGCTTTGCATGAGGCTCTCTTTGAATTCGTTGAACTCTTTCCTGGTTACATACTCTGCCGTGAGGTCCACGCCAGGGGCCAGCGATGGCAATCCCCGTTTCGCCACATCAATCACGGCTCGAGTCTGCTCATTGGCTACCAGCTTGTTCAATACTGACCTCAGGTGTTTCCGGATAGTGCCCTCATTACAGTTCAGGCTGACGGCTATCTGCTCAAGGCTATTACCCACCGCTATGCTGCCCAAAATTTCAGACTCTCTGATTGAAAGGCGAGCCAGCACATTACGGAGCTGCTCACTCAGGGGAGACAAGACCTCAAATTCCTTAAGGATCCGGGACGCCAGTGAGGGCACCATCAGGGACTCAATTATGGGTTGACTGCCCTGTGCTACCACCCTGATGAGGTCCAGCAGGTAGTCAGGACTGCTGTCTTTGCTCAAATAGGCTCGGGCTCCGCATTTGACAGCGGCAAAGAGCAGCTCTTCTTCTTCCTTGTCGACAACCATTATCACCGCTACCGAGGGGAAGTTCCGCTTTATCTGGCGGGTTGCCGCCGTGCCATCCATTTCACCATTTCTGATATTGAGGATAACTATGTGAGGCGGGTCAGCTTCAACAAAGGCCAGGGCTTCTTCATTGTTGGTAGTCTCACCGGTAACCTCCAGGTCCTCCTCCGCCGAGAGTGTGAAGTGCATGCCTTCCCGGAAGAGGACCTGCGGGTCAGACAGCAAAATTTTAATCTTTTCCATTGCCGGCATGCTCACCCTTTCCTCTGGTGGCTCTTATCGATATTCTTTTTCCCAAAAACTGATAAGGGCACCAGCTATGCATTCCCAGCTATCGGTCGTGCTCTTAGCTTGCTTTGCATCCCACGCTTACTTTATGTCAACTACATTTTTAACCCACTATATACGCGCAGCCAATTATAGTGCTCTCATTCGAACCGCCACAATTCACCAAAAGCAGGAAATGAGCCGTCTAAAAGTATAGTAAACCTATCCGTCAGCGTGCGTAGTTACGACTTTAAAGGTGGGTGATATGGTGTTATTGACCTGCAAAAAACCATTCGGTCAGGATGTGAGACCAGAGGACAAGCAAGAAAGCGGGCTGGCTGGAGGCAGCGTTGACTATAGCAGAGTTTCTCAGGAGTCATATTATCCCCGGACTATCTGCTGATGAAACTAGCTCAAGGGCAATATTGCATCCAATTGGTCTTTAAGAATGCGTTTCTTCTATACTTAATCATCCAATATTTAGTTACTATAAATATCTATTTTAATCCTGTTAAATCCGCAAAATCCTATTGTGTACTAACGCCGGCCCAAATACCGGATTCATCTTACTCATAAGGGATGGGGAACAACGGCTCAGCCGTTTCAGGTATAAAGTCATGCTGGGAAA
>CAYXWH010000070.1:0-5028 GCA_964468755.1 uncultured Dehalococcoidaceae bacterium | reverse complement strand
CGCACCGTCGTTCGCAAATAACACGTTTCCTGTGATTCGGGTATGTGATCTGATTGCCAGATCCATTGACTGGGGAGAATCTGGCTTTTAGCGTAATCATGCTGACGGACATTCTGTATCATCTGCCCCAGATACCAGCGTTGATTCGCATACATGTTCTCATGGAATTCCAGCCCTTCTTTTTTCTACTTAGATAACGAATTTTATTGCCTGCATATCTTGCCCAGTGCCGAATTACGATAGCGAACAACCGGTAAGAGAGTGGCATTAGGTCACCCAACTGTTCTTTGGGGTATGTTAATACGAGTACCAGCATTGTTGAAAAAGAACTTGTCGCCAAATTCTTGAGCCATTAACGTAATTGCTGGCAGACCAGTACAGTGACACAGGCCCAACCTTTGAATATTGAGATCTTTCAGGGCCATAATCGTTCGCCTAATTCGATGCTCAGAAGCAGTAAAGAGATGGGATCCACCTATTAATGTGTGGATTATCTTCACCCCTGTTATCTGCTGGGCGTGATATAGGGTATTGATGATGCCACGGTGGGCACAGCCGGTAATGACAACCAATCCTTGTTCCGTATTAATGATTATTGCCCGGTCATCTAGAATCTCATCAAGTCTAAACTCAGTATCTTCCTTAATGAAACGGGTGTCGCCAGAATCTATCGTCTCAAAATCCGTTACCATCGGAATTTCACCAGTAGTTATAATGTTATCGGTTAGTTTCATAGGTTTTACTGTCAGATTAAAAACGGCGCCGAAGTTTTCCAACTCTTGGCGCTGGAATGGTATACCTGCGAATTGATCCGCCTGATAAGGACGGATACGATACCTGAGTGCCCATACATCAGGGTGAGCGATTACCTCGACCTCACTTCTTCTAATCCTTTGCAGGACTTCTCGTAAGCCGCCAGTATGGTCAGCATGACTATGGCTTAGCACAATCTTATCAATACTGCTCAGGTCAATACCAAGCTCATTAGCATTATAGGTAGCTGAGATGCTTTTCCCAGTATCAAAAAGTACATTGATAGTATCCGTTTCGATAAGAATACTTAATCCCCACTCTCCTATCAAGTCACCTATACCGCATGTATTCTCGCTCAACGTGGTAATACTAATCTTCACTTTGACTCATCCTACCCATAGTTATCTAGCGATTCAATGCATTATGAGATCAATAATATTCATGGGGCTCACTACCAGATACTATAAGTGGGTGGTACATCTATGTCAAGGCTTGTTCCAATACGGGCTACACAAACGTCACGTTGTTAAGCGCGACGTCTATAAGGAAGCTTTGAACCCCTCCTTAAGCAGTGTATACTATTGTAAGAAGTCTAGGTAGAAACCTATCTGAACTCGTAGGACCTTGTAATGGCTTGTGCTGATTGGGTGCAGTTTGGAGCCACCCTGTTCTTAAGGCCTATTGCGCTATTAGTCGCCATATTCGGGGCCATATATTGGCGACAAATTCAAAAAGTGGCGTCTGGCGCCGAGACTGTATATAGAGTGCAAGAACTAACTACCATAATGCCATCGAACTAAGCTGAAATTTCTAGAGCATTCCGAAGTATCCTACACATACTATTTTACTTTCACCGTTGAGAACAACGGAAAATCACATGCGCGTTCATGTGAAGTCGTTCTGGATGAACTATATACAGCTGATGAAAACGGCGAGTACCACCAAATCAAGGAATTCTGGCCCACCCTAGAGGATTCGAACCATCACCGGCAGCTCCAACTAACGCATGGTGTAGTCGGTTAGAAGGATAGATAGGTAGGTGGTTAGGTAGAGGTCAAAGAAGATATGAGCTTTCAGGATCCTTCGCTTATAGGACGATGGGCCATAAAGGGAGAACACCAACAGGTAACAGGAGATACAGCATTCTCTATAGAGAGATCGCCAACTCATTTTATCATACACTCAAACCGAAGCTAGAAAAATGGCGTTATTTTAGCGTTAAACTGCTTGGGACTGGTGGGGGTATAAAGGTATGTTAGCTTCAAAACAGGCTTTTGGCAAGCAGCACAATAGTTCTAATTCACACGTAAAATGACCTTTTGACATTTTAGCCTAGAATTAGGAAACCGCTGCTCTATCCTCTGAGCTACAGGGGCATGTCAGGGTTGGGAGAAGAGGCTCCTTTCCACTATGTTACCCGGTTCCATTCACCGTTTCAAGTCTTTCTCCCTACCGCCGGCTGTTCAGGACAGGGAAACCTGCTGTGGCCTTTTCCTGTTTGAATCAATAGCCGGGTGGCGCATTTTTTCAGTGAATCAGGGTTCTCCGGGTCACGGCAATCCAGCCTGAGGTCGTGTATCAGCGTGTCCGGGATGTAAGGAGCTGAAGGCGCTCCGTGACTTGAATCTACGGGAATCGAACTTTGAAGAGGGGGTCAGCCTGATTGCTAAGCTTGGAATCAAGGTTCTGCCGACAGAGGACTTGAAGTCGAGGAAGATATTTTATCGGTTAAACCTTGCCGAAGTAAACGAAGAGAGAGAGCAGGACGGTTTTGCCAAAATGACCTTTGGTGGAGATAGGGGGATTCGAACCCCCGACCTCTGCGATGCGAACGCAGCGCTCTCCCTATTGAGCTATATCCCCACTTCAATGATTATAGCACATATTCGGGATGACATTAACGCCTCAGCTGCTTAATCTGATAGCGCAGCTTGCCGGCGGGTACAGTTATCTCTATGGTATCGCCTTCACCGTGACCGATGATAGCCTTGCCTATCGGGGATACATCGGAAATCTTTCCCTTGATCGGGTCTACCTCTCTGGGGTGAACCAGTGTGTAATGTACCTCTTCTGAAGAAGCCAGGTCGCACAGGATAACACTGTCGCCGATGCCTGCCTTACGGCTGGAATTCCCTTCAGCGCTCAGTATGGCGGCTGCTTTCAGGGTCTCTTCCAGTTCCATAATCCGTCCCTCAACGTGTCCCTTTTGCTCTCTGGCGGCATCCAGTGGGGCATTTTCGCGGAAGTCCTTGTCAGCGGCAGCCCGGCGGATTTCATCAGTGAGTTCCTGTCGTTTTTCCCTGAGTTCGGCCAGTTCCGCCTCCAGTTTGGCGTATCCCTGCCTGGTGAGGGTTACCGTTTCCGGCAGTCCTTTTCGTCCGGTAATCGGCAGATTGTTTTTGGACTTTTTTGCCTTGAGGTGTGTTGCCAGGTTTGTCTGGCTCCAACCCTGCTTCCTGGCATAGGCCAGAAAGGCCCGTACTATCTCCAGTTTTTTGGTATAGTCGGTGTCCGATGACGAAAGTTGCTCGGCATATTTGGCTACTTCCGGGGCGGTTAGTCCGGAGAAAAGTCGGTCACCGCCGTACCAGCGGACAAACCGGTACACCGCCTGCTGGCTGTTTTCCCGCTCTTCCGGGGAAAGGGATGCCAGGAACTGACTGGCGGCGGTGCCCAGATTCTGATTCTGTTCCTCTTTTTTAGTCATTGCCTATCCTCTACTTACCGGCGCTCGCTGAGTTTGACCTATCTTTTACTCTATTCTAATGGCTTCGCGGTGGAAAGTTCAATCTACACGGGTAGGGAAGGGACGCTTCACTACATTGACGGCTCTGGCGATGAGCTGGTGCCCGATTAATCTGGATACCGCCTGGCTGTGCCAGTCGAAAGATACTCCAGTATCGGCGAGAATTGTATCAACGATGCCCTGGTCTTCTATAAGGTCGAATATGCGGTCGATACGCCGGTCACTCAGGCGCTCAAACAGCTTCCTTGCCCAGTAGCCGGTCTGTAGTTCCTGTCCCAGTCTTTTTCGCCATTTTTGGTCATAACTACCCAGCCTTTTGGGTGATAAATCATCGTCTTGCAGCGCCTCATGAAGCGTCTCGGCAGCACTATCGGCGCCAAGCAGTCCATAGTAGATACCGCCACCGGTGGTCGGCTTTACCTGACCGGCGGCGTCGCCGACGACCATCAACCGTTTGCCAGAGGTACTGGGCAGCGGTTTCAGCGGAATTGCTGCGTAGCCTGGCGGCGCCAGTGGCGCGATTATTTTGCCCTCACTGACCAGTCGGTCAAGCAGCCGGCGCAGGTATAATCCGGGACTGCGCCGTGACAGCAATCCGACCCGGGCAGTGTCCGGCGCTATCGGCACCAGCCAGGCAAAAAAGCCGGGCGCAATCTTGTTGCCCACATAGACTTCCACCTCATCGATGCCTCTCGTCTCTACCTCAACCTGGGCGCCACCGACCAGGTCAGCAATCTTTCCCAGACCCAGCTTTTCACTGAGCTTCGAGCCGGCACCACTGGCAATAATCACCGCTCTGGCGGTATAGTGCCTTCCCCGGCGGCATTCGCTCACCTCCACGCTATCGTCGCTGATGTCTATGGTATCTACCGGAGCATCAAAGAGGTATTCCGCGCCTTCATTTTGTGCCCGGTAAGCCATAGCCCGGTCAAAGGCGACCCTGTCCAGGATTGAAGCCTGGGGTGCCTGCCGGTGCAGTCGGATTGACTTCCCGGATGGGGAAAATAACACGGCGCTGTTGACCTCGCTCAGGATGGCATCCTTTATGCCAAAGGAGCGGACGCATTCCTGTCCGATGATACCGGTGCAGCATACCTTTGTCCCCGGGCTGGAATTTCGTTCCAGGACCATCACCCGGTGCCCCATACTGGCGAGACGGTAAGCCGCATGGCTGCCAACCGGGCCGCCACCGATAATCAACACGTCAGTCAAGGACCTTCCTCCATTTGGCAGGTAACTTCCGAACACTACCCTGTATTTACTTTGCTGAGGGGCTTTTTATCAGCCTTCTGAGGTAATAGATGACTACCGGGACGATAGTCAGGACGAGGATAATAACCAGCGCGTTACTCCCGGTAATCCGGATGCCGAGCAGTATGTTGGTGGCGATAATACCCAGCGTTACCAGGGCAATAGACAGACCAATGGCAAGGGCGATTCGTTCGATGATGGTGAGCTGTCTGAAGAAGACAAACGTCCAGGCGAAACCGGGCAAGAAAAAGACCAGTATCACCCCCAGTATTGCCCTC
>CAYXWH010000069.1:0-5121 GCA_964468755.1 uncultured Dehalococcoidaceae bacterium | reverse complement strand
TAGAAAGGATGAAAGAGGAGAATTACGTCCAACTGTTGCCGGAATGATTCTTTTTGGGAAATCACCAGAAGTATTCATAAGTGGAACAAGGATTAACATTATTAGATATGCGACATCAGAAAGGACAAATGAAATATTAGAATCTGAGGTAATAACTGGACCGATATTAAGTTCAATGGAAGAAACACATAATAAAACATGGAGTTTAATTAGGAAAAATACATATCTTATATCGGGTAAAAGACATGAAATTTCAGAATACCCTTACATAGTAATAAGAGAAGCTATATATAATGCATTCTTTCATAATGATTATCAAATCCATGGCGATATATTTATTGAGTTATTCCCTGATAGGCTGGAAATAAAGAATATGGGAATACCATTAGGAGGAACTCGACTTTCAGATTTAATGTCAAAACCTAAGTATCGCAATCGTATACTTTTGAAAGTTCTTAGCGAAATGGGATTTGTAGAAGGATGGGGTGTGGGAATAAAGATGATGGTTGAAAACCTAAAGAAAAATGGTTTACCTGAACCCATATTAAATGTAGAAAATGAAGAAACACGCTTGTGTTTCCGCACACACACATTCCTAGGTAAGGATACTCTTGATTGGATTAATAAACTGACATCTAGATATCCAATAAGCATAAATTTCAGACAAGTTTTAGCTCTGGCATACACAAAACATAAGAAGAAAATAACTAATTCAATATACCAAAATGTTAATGGAGTAAGTACACATGTAGCAGGTAATGAACTTAGAGAATTAAGTTCTTACGGGTTACTAGTACAGCTGGGAAGAGGGAAAAGTAGTTATTATACACTAGTAGAATTATTTGATAAGGATGAAATTCGTTTAGAAAAATATTATCCGATGGATTTGCTTATAAAATTACGTAACCCACAGAGGAGAATATTGTCTATAGTAGAGACTTTCGGTGAGATAAACTCGAAACAGATCTTATATCAATCTGGATATACTGATTTGAGAGGTGTACAGAGACTGCTGAATAGCCTTGTAAAACTAGGTCTATTAAATAGAATAGGTAAAAGCATGTCAGACCCTAATGCATACTATGAAATTAATAAAGAATATAGCAAAAAAATAAAGAAATTGCCGAAACAATTAAGATTAGAAATATAAATAACAAGCCAGTCACGAACGCCTGAAATTCAATGAGGGAGCTGGTATTCAGCTCCCCCTTTTTTATGCATTTTATGGGTAGTGCCGGGGCAGTCCTGCCGCCTGAGGTGCGGTGTGCCATCAGGATATAAATATGCTACAATAGCACAATAAACACATGCCGTAACTGGTTGCTGACGGAGACTGAGCCTTGACCTATTCGGTACGCCCCATGGGCAAGGAAGATATCGCCCAGGTCAATGAGATTGACCGTGAAGCCTTCCATACACAGTGGCCGCCACCCAATTACCAGCGCGAACTGCAGAACCAGCTCGCCCACTACCTTGTTGTCTGCGATGACAGCAAAGCCATTGAAAAACCGGCGGTAGTAAGACAGGAGAGCCGGATATGGCGCCTGCTCTCGCTGGGCAAAAACTGGCTTGCGGGCAATCATGGTGCGGAGAGCGGGCCACCGGTAGTATCCCGGCAGTTCATCGTCGGCTTCGCCGGCATCTGGATCATGCTTGATGAAGCCCACCTCACCAACATAGCGGTGAGAAGCGATTATCAGCGCCGGGGAATCGGCGAGCTACTGCTTCTATCCACGCTGGAACTGGCGACAGAGCTCAGAGCCGGTTTCATGACACTGGAGGTGCGCGTTTCCAATACCGTAGCCCAGGGCCTCTACCGCAAGTTTGGCTTTACCGAAGCCGGGGTACGCCCCCACTACTACCTGGACAACCGGGAAGATGCGTTGCTCATGTCCACACCGACCCTTGGCTCGGAACCGTGCCGGAAAAGGTTGCAGCAGATTAAGCGAGACCACGCCCGTAGATGGGGAAGGGCTCTGTCTACCTAGCCGGTGTCCAGCCCAGCCAGACAGGCAATCTCTTTGACCGACGTGGGGTGACATGTTAAAATTATAAGCAAGCAGGGGGGGACGGGACTAGCGGTTAAGGAGGGCATGCTAATGTCAGGACATTCCAAATGGCACTCAATCAAACACCAGAAGGGTGTGGCTGATGCCAGGCGGGGACAGCTCTTTACCAAGCTGACCCGTGAGATTATCATCGCCGCCCGTGAGTCTGGAGGCAACCCTGACACTAACTTCCGCTTGCGGCTGGCAGTACAAAAAGCCAAAGACAATAATATGCCCCAGGATAATATCGAGCGGGCAATCAAGCGCGGTACCGGTGAACTGGAAGGCGCCAGCCTGGTGGAACTCGTTCTGGAAGGCTATGGACCCGGCGGTACCGCCATCCTGATTAATGCGCTGACCGATAACCGCAACCGGACTCTTCAGGAAGTGAGAGGCGCCTTTTCCCGACACAACAGCAGCCTCGGAGAGAGTGGCTGTGTCGCCTGGCTCTTTGAGTCCAAAGGGGTAATTACCATCAACGCCGAAGACGTCGACTCCGATGAACTGGCGCTCACCGCTATTGATGCCGGCGCCGATGATGTCAAGGTGGAAGGCAGCTACGTTGAGGTCTATACCACACCCGAAGAACTGGAGCCGGTAAGGGCCGCCCTGGAACAGAACAAGGTAAACATAACTTCCGCCGAGATATCTATGGTACCCAAGACGCTGGTACCGCTTGATGATAAGACCGCGGTGCAGGCGCTGAAGCTGATGGAAAAACTGGAGGAAATCGACGAGGTGCAGAATGTATCCGGTAATGCTGACTTCCCTGACTCGGTACTCCAGGAGTACCAGGCACAACAGGCATAATACCCGCTTCCCGATAGCAACCCCACTCTCCCGATCCAACCACCCCCGAATCAACAGGAGGGACCGCTTTGAAGGCTTTTGAATCCCCGGTCTTCCCCCGCAGCGATAACCCGGACCGTATCAGGGTTATGGGAATCGACCCGGGAACAGCGGTTACGGGCTACGGGGTTATTGAGGGAGAGGGCGATGAGATAGAGCTGGTGAATTACGGCGCCCTGGTCAGCCCGAAGCGCTCCCCTATCGGGGAGCGTTTAAGTTATCTTTACACCGGACTCATCGAGGTTATCCACCGCCACCAGCCTGATGTGGTAGTGGTTGAGCAGCCCTTCGTCGCCAAGAATGTGCGGTCGGCATTGGCCATAGGGCGGGCCCAGGCAGTGGCGATTCTGGCTGCCGTCGGCAAGGGAATCCCCACCCACGAATACACCCCCGCCCAGATAAAGCAGCGGGTAAGCAATTATGGAGCCAGCAGCAAGGAGCAGGTTCAGGAGATGGTGCGGCTTCAACTGGGACTCGACAGCGTGCCCGAGCCGGATGACGCCGCCGATGCCATCGCCGTCGCTATCTGCCACCTGCGCGAACTGCACCTGAACAATCTGCTCGCCAGCCAGCAGGAGAGAAAATGATATCCAGCCTCGAAGGTAAACTGGACTCCATGGGAAACGACTGGGCAATAATCAACGTGAACGGCATTGGTTTTCAGGTATACATGCCTGCCTCCACCCTGAGCGACCTGGGCATGGCGGGCAATGAGGTCAAGGTCTATACCCGCCTCTACCTGCGCGACGACAATGTTACCCTGTACGGCTTCGGCTCCGCCGAGGAGCTGTGGCTTTTCGAGAGGCTTATCGGTGTTACCGGGCTGGGACCCCGCCTGGCGCTGGCCATGCTCTCCGCTTTGAGCGCGGAGCAGTTGAGCATGGCGATTGCCACCGGCAACGCCGACCTGCTGACGGTGGTCCCCGGCATCGGCAAAAAGGTAGCCGGCCGCATTGTGCTGGAACTGAGGGAGAAGATAGGTGCCGGTCTGGCAGTCTCCACCACCACCCCCCTCGCTCAGGAAAACACCGATGTTTTGGCTGCCCTGTCGGCACTGGGCTACTCCGCCACCGAAGCCGCCCGGGCGTTAGCCACCCTGCCCCCGGAATCCAAACTGAGCCTCGAGGATAAAATCAAGCTGGCGCTGCAGTATTTCGCCCAGAAGTAAACAGGAGACCCGCGATGAAAGCAAGCGAAGGACATATCGGGCGGGTATTTATTGTCCGCCTGGAAGACGGTGACATTATCCCCCACTGTATTGAGCGGTTCGCCGCGGAGAAGGGAATTACCCACGGGCACGTGGTGCTGGTGGGCGGCATCGGCAGCGGCGACGTGGTAACCGGGCCCCGCACCACCGAGGAAAGACCACCCATCCCTATCGTCCTCCCCCTCGACGGCGCCCATGAGGCTGCCGGAGTCGGCATTCTTGCCCCCGATGAGCAGGGCAAGCCTGTCCTCCACATCCACGCCGCCCTCGGCCGCACCGGCAAGACCACCACCGGCTGCCTGCGAAACGGCGTCACCACCTGGGTCATTGCCGAAGCGATTATCTATGAAATCCTCGGCGCCACCGCCACCCGGTGTATGGATAAAGAGACGGGGTTTGAGCTATTGGAGGTGGAGGAGTGATGTAATGGATAGTGGGATACTGGCATTGATAATACCTGTCTCTGCCATTTTGGGTGGGGCTATCGGTTGGTTTTTCCGACAATACAGGCAATATCTTGCAACTAAAAGAGAGGCAGCACTTGACGCCAGCCAAACACTCAAAGAAAAAAGAGCACTCCTTGAAGAAATGATAGCAGGAATGGATGATGACAGCCAGAAGGAAGAACTAAAGCTACAACTGGACGATGTAAATGCAGCCCTTTTAGGGCTACATGCCTTCAGACTACGCCGTACGTTAAAAGATGCTGGTCTGCCCCCTGAAGAAGTACTGATAGCCGATGGTCACAGTTATCTCCAGCCACGACAAGCAACTAGGCTCAAAGATGAGATTGCCGAAGTAAAAAGCCTGCCTCAATCTAATTCGATTTGGGACTTATTAAGTCTAGCAAGTGCTTACTACCATGCGGAGCAATATAAAGATGCCAAAGAGACATATGATAAAATACTTGAACTATCTCCTGATTACTTTGAAGCCCTTAATAACCGCGGTAATACCTATGCCAAGCTAGAGAAATATGATGAAGCCCTGGCTGATTTCAACCATGCCCTGGAACTC
>CAYXWH010000068.1:0-5690 GCA_964468755.1 uncultured Dehalococcoidaceae bacterium | reverse complement strand
ATCGGTAAACTCGGGCAGGTCAACCGGTTTTACTTCCCGCAGCCTTCCCCCCAGAAGTTCCATTGCCCGTCCCGCCTCTCGTATCTCCTCATCAATAGCCCCCTTCTTCTGGGCAACAAAGCGCCCACCCGGAACACAAAACGGCAGGCACAGCTCCACCAGAGTCGGCAGCGGCGCCACTGCCCGGGAAGTTACCAGCTCAAACTTTTCCCGGTACTCCGCCTGATGCGCCACCTCCTCCGCCCGCCCCACCACAATCTCGGCATTACCCAGACCCAGCCTGTCGACCACGTGGCGCAGGAATTCGGCTTTCCTGGCGGTAGCCTCCAGCAGCACCAGCGCAATATCGGGACAGAGTATTTTTAGCGGTATACCCGGCAAGCCAGCCCCGGTGCCCACATCAATGATACGCAAACACCTTTCATCCGGTGACGTCGCCAACGCCGGCACCACCGTAAGCGAATCAAGGAAATGCCCTACCTGCACCCCGGCATAGTCGGTAATGCTGGTGAGATTGACCCGCCGGTTCCACTGTACCAGCTCCTCATAGTAGGTCCGGAAGCGGGCAAGCTGCTGCGGGTCAAGCTCAAGCCCCAGCCCCCTGGCACCATTAACAAGTAGTTCCATCGTGATAACTCGCGGCGTTTACAGCCAGCCGGCGGTACTCGCCAGCCAGAAGTAATAGACTACTACCCCGGCAAAGACCACACTATCCATGCGGTCCAGCAGCCCGCCGTGCCCCGGCATGAGATTACCGGACTCCTTCATACCCCGGCTGCGCTTCAGCAGCGACTCAGCCAGGTCGCCGAACTGGCCGAAGACACTGACCAGTAAACCGAGCCAGACTGCCTGACCGTAGCTCATGGGCAGGTTGAGCGGCGTGGGTAACGTAAACAGCAGGCTGACAATCACCGCTCCCAGGACTCCAGCCACGGCACCTTCCCACGTCTTGCGTGGACTTATCTGCGGTGCCAGGTAATGCCTGCCCACAGCCCTGCCCACGAAAAACGCCGCGATATCACTGGCAAAGGTGGTAAGCAGGGCATAGAACACCCAGTTCCTGCCGGCGTCAAGTCGCAGTGCCACCAGAACGCTTAACAGCCACCCCACGTAGAGAATCCCGGCGATTGTCCACACCCAGGTGGTAAAAGCACCTTCTTTCTGCGGGAGAAAAACCAGGAAGACCATGGAGAGTACCACTGCCGAGGTGATGAGCAGCGGGACGATAAAAATAAAATCAAAGTGAGGGCTCACGATGAAAAACAGGGTCCAGAGTAAGCCGAAACAAAATAGCGGTAACGCTTTCGATACCGCCGAAATCCGGTAAAACTCAACGGCGGCCAGCAGTCCCCAGATAGCCCCCAGTACGGTGAACCAGGGCAACGGCGTATCAAACCAGATGGCAGCAACCAGGACAGGAAGACCGCATAGTGCAGTTATTACCCTCTTTTTAAGCACATACGTCCCTTCTCAGTGAAAACCCCGGATTCCCCGGAGTAAAGCAATCGTCAAGTAATTATAGTGGACGGGAATGTCGCTGACAAGGTTGTCTGAGTAATAATGCAGCTAGGGAGAGGAGACCGGGGATGACGATGAAGAACCCTTAGCCTTGAGTCCGCCAAATCGCCGCTGCCGCTGACTATAAGCGCGCAGAGCTTTCTCAAGCTCGGCTTCACCAAAGTCGGGCCACAAGACCGGGGTAAAGTAGTATTCACTGTATGCCGCCTGCCAGACCAGGAAATTGCTGGTACGAATTTCGCCACCGGTACGAATAACCAGGTCAACATCGGGGAGACCGGCGGTATAAAGGTGCTTCGACAACAAATCCTCATCAATACTGTGGGACGGAACACCCTCAGCTATCAGGCGGCGTGCCGCATCTACAATCTCAAGACGCCCGCCGTAATTAAAGGCAAAGTTGACTATCATGCCGGTGTTATTCTTGGTCAGCTCCACCGCCCCGTTTATAGCTTGTCTAACCTCCGGAGAAAGCCCTTCCATACGACCGAGGTGCCGAAGCCTGACCCCCTGCTGGTGAAGCCGCCGGCTCTCTTGCTCAATGGCATCTCCCAGAAGCGCAATGAGCCCGTTCACCTCATCATCAGGTCGACTCCAGTTCTCCGTGGAAAAGGCATAGAGGGTAACACAGCGGATATGATACCGGCTCAGGCAATCGACCACTGATTTGGCGTTTTCTACTCCGGCCCGATGTCCCTCAAACCGTGACAGGCTGTGGCGCTCGGCCCACCGGCCATTCCCATCCATAATGAAGGCAACGTGCTCGGGAAGACGGGGGATTCCTTTGGTAATTGCTGCGGTGTTCACTATCCTGAAATCCGGTTCCGGTGCGAAATTCAGAGGCTGGCTAGACTTCCATGAGTTCCTTTTCTTTGTCTTTACCAATCTTGTCGATGTCACCGATGTGCAGGTCAGTCAGCTTTTGCAGCTGCTCAATGGCTCGTTTCTGTTCATCCTGCGATATTTCTTTGTCCTTTTCCAACGTCTTCAGTTCTTCCATGGCATCACGTCGCAGGCTCCGCACGATGACCCTTCGCTCCTCAACCCTTTTCCGCACTATCTTTATCAGGTCCTGCCTCCGCTCCTCACTCAGCGGTGGTATATTTATCCGGATAACACTGCCATCATTGGATGGATTCAAGCCAAGGTCAGATTTCAGGATTGCCTTCTCAATACCGGTGATGCTCCCCTTGTCCCACGGCTGAATGACCAGTAACCTGGCTTCAGGTGCGGAGATACCGGCAATCTGATTGAGCGGCATGGGCACACCGGCATATTCCACCCGGATGTGCTCCACTAGGGAAGGAGTCGCATGCCCGGTACGGATAGTGGCTAACTCATTTCTGAAGGCACCCACCGAAGCCTTCATTTTCTCTTCAGCTGTCTGTAATATCTGAATAACCATGGCCTACTCACTCGATACCAGCGTTCCAATGGGTTCACCCATCACCGCTTTCTCCATGCCCTGCGGGTCCTGCAAGTCAAAGACAATTATCGGCAGCTGGTTCTCCAGACACAGGGACAGCGCGGTAACATCCATGACTCCCAGGCGCAGTTTTAACGCCTGGAAGTGAGTCAGCCGGTCAAACCGCTTGGCATCAGGCGCTTTCAAAGGGTCAGCATCGTAAATGCCGTCCACATTATTCTTAGCCATCAATAAAACCTCGGCACCGATCTCTATTGCCCGCAGTGACGCTGCGGTATCCGTAGTCATATAAGGATTACCGGTGCCGCCGGCAAAGATAACCACTCTGCCCTTCTCCAGATGGCGGATGGCGCGTCGCCTGATGTATGGTTCGGCAACCTGCTGGACATCGATGGCTGACTGCGTTCGGGTAATTACTCCTTCCCTCTCCAGGGCATCCTGTAGCGCCAGCGCATTGATAATGGTAGCCAGCATCCCAGCGTAATCGGCGGTAACCCGTTCCACTCCCTCAGCCTCTGCCTTGGCCCCCCGCCAGATATTACCGGCACCAACCACGATGGCAACACTAACGCCGAGCTCCATCACATGCTTGATATGCCTGGCTATCCGGTTTATCGTAGCAGCGTCAAAGCCGGTACCCTCACTACCGCCAAATGACTCTCCACTCAGTTTGAGCAGCACCCGCTTATACTTGGCTTCAGGCATTTTAAAACTCAACCGCCCAATTCAAATCTGGTAAACCGGCCTATCTTGATATTTTCACCTACCTTGGCAACGGCTTCAACAACGAGGTCTTTAACTGTCAAGGTAGGGTCTTTAATATACGGTTGAAGAAGGAGGCAGTCCACCGGCGGGTCAACATCGTCATCTTCCGCCACGTCCTCTTCAGAAACATACCGCGGGTTCAGAGCGGCAACCTGCATAGCCAGGCAATGAGCCAGTTCCCTGAATTCATCAGTCCGGGCAACGAAATCGGTTTCACAATTGAGTTCAACCATGGCGCCAACACGCCCGCCATAATGAATATAGGCATCAATCAATCCCTGGCTGGTCTCCCGTTCGGCTTTCTTCTGCGCCTTGATGAGCCCCTTTTCTTTTAACACCTCAAGCGCCTGGTCAATATCACCTTCGCATTGCACCAGGATATTCCGGCACTCCATAATGCCGGCCCCGGACTTATCTCTCAACTCTTTAATCATCTCCGTTGATATATCCAACAACTCCTCCTTATTCCTCATCAGGGGTAAATATGAACGGCTCAGCCACGCTGGCTGCCTCGGTTTCCTCCATTTTCGCCTCCGATTCTTCCCCGATCATTCCCATGGCAACACTGGTCTTGCCTTCAATTACCGCCTCAGCAATTTTGTTACATATCAGCTTGATAGCCCGGATGGCATCGTCATTGGCAGGAACGGGATGATCTATCTCATCAGGATTACAGTTGGTATCCACCGTGGCCACCACCGGGATTCCCATCCGCTTGGCTTCAGCCAGAGCAATTCTTTCCTTGATAGGGTCAATAATGAAAAGGGCACCCGGTAACTCGGTCATCTCCTTGAAACCACCCATCTGCCGGTTGAGCTTGTCAATCTCCTCACCGATCTTCAGCACTTCTTTTTTGGATAGACGCCCGAATTCTCCTCTCGCCTGCTGGTCTTCCAAGCGAACCAAGTAGTCTATTCGTGCCTGGATAGTGGCGAAATTGGTCAACATACCACCCAGCCAGCGCTGGTTTACGTAGTACATACCACAGCGAGTCGCCTCATCTGCCACTGCCTCCTGGGCTTGCTTCTTGGTGCCGACAAACAGGATAGTCTTGCCCCCAGCCACCAGTTCTCGCACATAGTCGCAGACTTTATCCAACATCACCGCCGTTTTCTCCAGGTCAATGATGTGGATACCGTTACGCTTGGTGAAGATATAGCCCTTCATCCGCGGATGCCAGCGCCCGGTTTGATGTCCGAAATGGGCACCAGCCTCCAATAGCTGCTTTATAGTCACTGTATCAGACAATGTCTCGACCCCCTTTTAGTATATTAATCATAGGCAGTAAGGCCTTTATCAGTATATCATACCCGGTAGAGAGCAGCAACAGGCTTATGTTAACACAAATGCCTCTCTATTAACCTCACCCCCTCTGGGATTTTACAACCCTCCCCCGGTGTCCCTCTCCCTTGGCAAGAGAGGGGGAAGAACTTTGAAGAGAGGCAAAGCCTCTCCTAGACTCTCCGCAGTTATACCTTTGACCCTTTGCATTGGACGTGATTGGACATAGACTCACAGGGTAAGCCCCAGATGCTGCGAGGGTGGAGGGTGGGAAAAGATAGATTGAAGCTTAATAAAATACCTCCTCCTTCCCCGCTTATAGAATAAGGTGACCTCACCCCCTGTGTCCCCCTCTCCTAAAAGGAGAGGGGGAAGAATCATAAAGAAGGGCTTCGCCCCTCTTTGACTCCCCGCATTTTATCTCTCCTTAAAAGGCAACCCATCAACCTTGACAGCACTTGCTCTTGATGAAAAACTAGAAGTTCTTACATAGCATTCCTTTCATTGAGACAGCTACTAACCGGCAAAATAATCTGCATAATCCTTGACAAACGGGTACAACGATGCTAATATGCCATAAACTACATAGTGTAAAGGCTGCGAACAAGACTAGTAGGCTTCAAGCGAGGCACAGAGAGTCGGGTGAGGTGTGAGCCGATGCTAGCGCAGAAGTTGAATGGGCTTGGGAGCCGCAAACCGA
>CAYXWH010000067.1:0-5978 GCA_964468755.1 uncultured Dehalococcoidaceae bacterium | reverse complement strand
CCGTGCCACGCCATAAGTGTTTTATCATAATCAGCGCTGAAATTATGCCAGTCTTCCATGACAAACAATCCTTCAATCGCGCTACCCAACTGCTTAATCGAGGGGAGCATGCCATTGGGGAAAATATACCTGTTTACCCAGGGGTCCACGGCGGTTACCGACCTGTTTCCGCCGATAGTATGCAACAAAAACAGACCATCATCCTTCAAGCAACGGCGCGTCACCTCCATATAGGTCCGGTAATTTTTGTAGCCAACATGCTCAATCATACCCACGGAAACTATATGGTCAAACCGATCGTTGACATCCCGGTAATCCTGTAATCTGATATCAACCGGCAGCCCCCTGCATAATGTTTTCCCGAAATCCGCCTGCTCTCTGGACACGGTAATCCCGGTTACTTCAGTCCCGTATTTCTCCGCAGCATATCTGGCAAAACTTCCCCAGCCACAACCAATATCAAGTACCCTCATTCCGGGCCGCAAACCCAATTTCTGGCAAATCAAGTCTAATTTGTTCTCCTGGGCTTCATCGAGCGCAGGTGAATCCTGCCAGTAAGCACAACTATAGACCATCCGTTGGTCAAGCATAATCTGGAACAGCTCGTTGCCCAGGTCATAGTGCTTCTCTCCAATCTGAAAAGCCCGCCGCTTTGACTGCATATTAAAAAGCTTTGCCAGTAAAATATTAAAAAGCAATGACCGGCTATGCCTGACTTTACTCTCTATCCGGGAACGGAGGACCCGGTAGAAGAATTCGTCAAGCTTGTCACAATCCCACCACCCATCCATATAAGATTCCCCAAGCCCAAGTGAACCCTGAGCCAGGACTCTTGGATAAAATGCCTCATTATGGACCCTTATATCCCAGGGATTATTGCCATTAATCTTTATCCCTGCCAGAGACAAGAGTTTCTCTGCAGTGTCTTTCGATTTACCTGCTTTCATTAAATTCCTCCCTTCCTGGCTGGGCTACTACTGTCCCGCGAATATGCTTTGTATAACACTGGCACCCGGTTTATTTAAGATAATTACGGAGGGCCCGGTGGGCCCGGTCAGCCTTTCGGCAGTCTTCCCGTCTGTCATCCGGGACAGCTGTTCCATAGTGCCATAATAAATGGCTTCAGCAGGACAGGATGCCACACAGGCCGGCTCAATACCTAACCCTGCACAGAAATCGCACTTCTGCATGGTGCCGTCGCTTCCGAATTGCGGCACATCATACGGGCAGGCAGCAAAACACTCCCGGCAACCGTTACACTTGTCCCTATCAACCACAACAATACCGTCCTCGGCTCGCTTGCTGATAGCTCCTGTAGGGCATACCGCCATACATGCTGGACTGGCGCAGTGCATACAGGCCAAAGAGAAAAAAGTTCTGGTTACGTTAGGGAATTCACCTTCCCATTTCTCTATGACGTTCCGCCACTGTATTCCCGGCTCTATATCATGAGCGCTCTTGCAGGCTACTTCGCAGGTGCGGCACTGGATGCACCGGCTCACATCATAGCAAAAACCATATTGTTTCCCCATTATCGTTGCTACCTTTCCAGGACTGTACTTCCTTATTATTCTTAACCATGATTGACTGCTCTATGCCTTTCGTACTTCGACAAGGGTCTGCTTGGGCATAGCCGTGACAACCGGATCAAAGGCTTTCTCCGGGTCGGTGCTGTACATCACATTCACATTCGCCCCTCCATCCAGTATCGGATAGCCTGGCAGCCCGAGCTCATCACAACCCTGCCACCACCCGTGAACACTCATCACCGTATCCGGCCGGATACCGGGGAAGTATACGGCCTTCACCTTTATCCAGCCGTGAGGTGACTCAACAATGACCCAGTCACCTTCCTCAATCCCGCGCGCTTTGGCTGTCTCCGGATGAATGTGTATCCACGGGTGAGGCTGAATCTCCCGCAGGTACGGTACATTACGCAACCACCCATGGTTATATACGTCCGTGGTATGCGTATCAAAAAGGACGAGGGGATATTTTGCCAGTAGTTCCGGGGTACCTGTCGGGCTCTCGGGTGGTTCCACCCACTCGGGAAGCGGGTTAAACCCGTTCTTCTCGAAAGTAGTATTATAAATAGCCACTTTACCCTCGGGGAGGTAGGGGTCCCCGGATAACCGGGTACTGGGAGTGGCGAATATCTGTTCATACTTTTCGTACACCATGGGTTCCGGCTTATAAATGATACCGGTGGGATGCGCTCTCAACTCCTCCATGGTTATACCGAAATTCTCCAGCTGATAGTTCATGCATTCCTCGATGCTGCCATGCCAGAAATCCTCTCCATAGCCCATCTTAACGCCGAGGTCAAGCCAGAACTCATAATCTGATTTGTAGTCTCCCAGCGGTTCAATTACCTTGTTTCGGGCCATTATCCAGTTGCCCTTGCCCATCACCGGTGCTTCAAAGGGGTGATCACATTCGTACATGGTAGCTACGGGGATAACCACATCTGCCCAGGGCATTGACGAGTTCTGCATCACGTCTATGACCACCATGAATTCCAGCTTCTTGAGCGCTTCTTTTATTCGCTTGGAACCACGAGTAATTATGGAAGGCTGGGTCCCGGGAGCGATTATAGTCTTAATCGGGTAAGGTTCCTCGGTAAGGATGCTGTTGAGACAGCGGTAGTAGGCAGAAGAGGTGCCTTCAATGAAGGGCTGGAAGCATCTGGCTATTTCCGGGCCGACAAGTTTGTCTACCCATTCCTGTGTATATCTCTCCTTGAGATGCACAGACTTGGGCATTGGTATCGTGTTACTCATAGTCGCAATATTACCCCCGGGCCTGTCCAGGTTCCCGGTTATGGCTATCAGTATAGCCACGGCGCGTACGGCGTTATTGGAGTCCACCGCCTGATCGAATGCGTTTCCGGCATGGATACATGCTGACTTTGCTGTCCCGTATAATCGGGCAACCTCCTTAATCTGGGCCGATGGTAACCCCGTTATTGGCTCAGCCCACTCCGGGGTATATTTTTTAATGTGAGGCACGAGCTTATCAAAACCGTAACACCATTTTGATACAAAGTCCTTATCATACAGTTGCTCGTTTACTATCACATTCAGCATGGCCAGCGCCAGGGCACCGTCAGTACCGGGCCGGATGGGAACCCATATATCTGCCTTGGCAGCATCCGGCTGCATTTCGGGTTTTATCACTATGAGCTTGGCACCCTTGCTTTTCGCATCCAAAATCCCTTTCAGGCTACCCATAGGTGCACCGGCGTATACCGGGTTTGCTCCCCATACCACGATAACATCAGCATGCTTATAGTCCGCCACAATCCGGGGAGTTCCCAGAGTATAGGCAAAACCAAAAAATCGTTGTATTGCACAGATGCCGCTATGACCGTAGTTCGGGCTACCGTGTGCCATCAGGAACCGGTATAAATAATCACTATAACTCCGTCGCTGTGGCGAGAGAATGGCAAGTGACTCCGGTCCGTATTTCTCTTTTTGTTCCTTGAGCTTACTGGCAATAATCTCGAGAGCTTCGTCCCAGGTTACCCTCTCGAATTTACCTTCACCCTTCTCCCCCACACGCTTTAACGGGTACTTGAGACGTTGTGGCGAATAAACCCATTGCATGGATGCGAATGCTTTGGGACACAATTTACCATTGTTTATAGGAGACTCTTTCATGCCTTCAACTCTGACTAACCTGCCGTCTTTCACGAAACAGTTTAGCCCGCAGCCTGGCGACGGACCACATAGTGAACAGAAGGTAGGGATCATGCGTTCATCGGTTCCCTTGACGCGTGATGATTCTGCTGCGCTTCCCAAATCAGTCTCTTTTCTGCTCATGCCTCTCTTTCCTTTCCTCGATTCCAAGGCTCACTAGACCCGGTAATTTCCTCTTACGGCCAATCAATATCTACATGATTTCCGAGTTCATAGTTATAATTCCGCATTAGTCCCGGATTAGACAAATCTATCTTCGCCACTTGCCGAAGGATATACGGTAGAGCAAATAATCCCAGGAGTTACCCAGTAAATTGCCGAGCTTAATCATGTGGAGCATCAGCCGGATGGCTTCTGTCATTTCGAAACCGTATGTTGCCTGCAACTTCTGGTCCGCTTCGGGTTCAGTATGACCATTGGATTCAGCCCAGTGCTGGGCATAGATTACAGCCACCGCCTCATCTTCCGGGCAGTTGCCAACATCTCCCGATAGTAGCCGGCTTATCTCTTCCGGAGTAATCCCGCTTTTCAGCGCTTGCCTGGCATGGAGGTAGGAACAATATCGGCAGCCGTCGACTGCGGTGACAGCCAGCATGAGCCTTTCCCGAAAGGCGGGTGATATTAATCCCTGGTTCGTTACTTCCTTCAATCGCTTCCTGTTTCTGAAGGGAAACCAAAGGTCAGCTATTAACTCCCTGGCGCTGCCATATATCCTCTTATTGAATTTCATGGTCAATACTGTTTAGCTCAGCTGGTAAGGACAGGATGAATACTATGATATGGATAATCATAGCATAGTCATAGCCGGAGGAAAAATCATCATACCGATAAAGGGAGACCTCCTTTCGCTCGCGTCATAAAATATCTATTCGTGTACTATAGTAATCGTTCCACCGGAAAGTGTAGACCGGGTACGGTTATTGAGCTTGACTTTGGAGCTAGAGAGGCAGGCACTTCAAGTCAGAAAGGAGGCAAGCCGCCACCGCCTTTTATCCCGGCTATCCCGGGTTCGAATACTAGTCATTCAGTCAGGTTAAAATACTCCTTTCAGAGATTGCATGTACCATTAGACCGATATATAATCCGCTTTTAATTCTCATATCGCCTTAATCCGGTAAGTAGAGGGAGGTGTCCATGATGTAAATTCAGAGTAATCTAATCTGAGGCAAAGGTATTGGTTGCCCATTTTAGTTGAGTATATGTGGGGAGGATGGGAAATGACACATCTTACAGGTTTACGCTCTCTCGTTAACAAAAGGTATGTCACGGTAGTAGTCGCGCTGGTTTTGGTGCCATCGCTGGCAGCCGGCTTTTTGCTGACCAATGGCGAAGTATTCAGCCAGGAGGAACACATTTTCGATGATCTGGTGCCAAACCTTCCCGAGGCTATGAACAAGTATGACATGGATATTCTGGCTCAAGCGGAAGGGGCACCGGCTGTGGACAGCTTCTTTGATGTCTTTGTTGAGCTGGACACGGAAAGCAAGAGAGCGATAGCAGCCAAAATAGACGCTTTGGCGGAGGAGATAATGGCTAAGGGGTACGCCATGTCCGGACTAAGGATACCCCGCGGACAAATTACCAGTTTCACTGAGTTTATGCAAAATACTCCGCGGTTTGGAGATGGTGTGCCGGGACGGCGATTGCCTGCCGAGCTGGTCCAGCTTGAACTGGAAGGTATTGACGGGTCCGTAATTAACTCCAGCAACACGAACAGCGTATATCAGACAGAAATTGCTATCCTCACGGTAGCCTGGGATATCAAGCCGGAGGACGGGAGTATGGCGGCTATGACCATTGCCTTGAACGCTCATGATCCAGGCATAACCCTGCTACAGGCCCACATCACCAACGTCTACCAGCTACAGCCGGAGCAAATGCGCAGCATCAAGGGTAGCGCCACGTTCAACAAGGAGCCGATGTTCTTCGTCCACGTAGCCCAGCCACAATTGGTTATTGACCCATACGGACAGAGTCGCATCAAGGTTGTCTGGTGGCGGTACTGGTGGTATGATTCCCACCTTCATAAAAACTGGTGGTACGGCGGATACTGGTGGTGGTGGTGGTATTACCAGTGGAGTGGTGCGCCCTGGGCATGGTGGTATAACTGGTTCTGGGGCTGGTATCACTGGAACTGGTGGTGGGGCTGGTGCAATCTCTGGGTACCGCCGGTTGATAGTACGGTGCCGCCCGTGCCGGGCGGAGTTCCACCGCCACCCGGCTAGCGTCAAGCCTGCAGATACGCCGAAACGCAGTGAAGGAGGGCGCCGGGTTTTAATG
>CAYXWH010000066.1:0-6163 GCA_964468755.1 uncultured Dehalococcoidaceae bacterium | reverse complement strand
CTTGGGGGAAATCTTTCCTGAGTTGTTAGTATATTCCTGCCATAGTCGTTCCATGGTACGGTTTATCACTTCGTAGCTGAAGCCGCGTCGTAACAGGTAATTACCTAAATGGCGGCGGAACTGCTGGTAATCAGTTATTATCCCGCGTCGATAACGGTTGCTGGCGGCCCGGTAGGCACTTTCATCTTCATCAATAGTAGTAACTACCTGTTCGATGATTTCTTCGTTGACCCCTTTCTGCCGTAATTCTCTCTGGATTAACCGTTGACTCCGCGGACTGAAGGTGTTGCGGTCATCTTTCCAGAACCGGGCAAAGGCAACATCATCCAGGTATTCCTGCTCCTTTAATTTTAGCAGCACTGCCTCAATGCTTTTATTGTCAAAACCGCGACGGCGCAGTCGCAGTCGCAACTCGGATTCGCTGCGCGGGCGGTAACCCAGATAATGGGTGGAAGCGTTGAGACAACGTTGTAACCGGTCGGCATCGGTTAGCTGGGCAATCTGTTGGGAAGTGAGTTCCTGCCCCACGTGGAGGTCCTCCTGTGCCGCTACATCCGCTTGCAGGCTAAACACCGGACTTCCGTCGAGAAATACCTGTACTCTCTTTTCTCGTCCTCTGCCTTCACGTAATTCGGTTATCTTGCTCATTACTCGGTTCTCCGCTCAATTAATAACAAAAGGCTGAAGCTTCTGCCTCAACCTTGCTTTGTTCACCTATTATGTTTGGATAAATACCTATTTATTTAAAGTGCCCTCAGTCATTTACTACTGCGGCATCAATCTCACTCATAGGTATGGTGACACGGCTGGTCTCGGCTGAGGCTCTAATCTGCTGTTCAATTTCGTCAGTAAGCTCAGGGTTCTGCTTCAGGTACTGTTTGGCATTTTCCCTGCCTTGCCCGAGACGGACATCACCATAAGAGAAAAAAGATCCGGCCTTCTTAACCAGATTTTGCTCCACGCCCAGATCAATCAGGTTGCCCTCCCGGCTTATGCCGTGGTCGAACATGATGTCAAACTCAGCAGAGCGGAAGGGAGGGGCTACCTTATTCTTGACTACTCGTGCCTTTACGTGACTGCCGATTGCTTCGTTGCCTTGCTTGATGGTCTCCATGCGCCGCAACTCAATCCGGACTGAGCTGTAAAATTTGAGCGCCCGGCCGCCCGGAGTTACCTCTGGGTTGCCAAAGACTATACCCACTTTTTCGCGAAGCTGGTTGATAAAAACGACCGCGGTCTTTGACCTGCCGATGGCAGCTGCCAGCTTGCGCAGTGCCTGTGACATCAAGCGCGCCTGCAAACCAACGTGGGAGTCACCCATTTCTCCCTCGATTTCAGCCCGTGGTACCAGCGCTGCCACGCTATCAATGACAATAGCGTCGACAGCCCCACTCCGTACCAGTGCCTCGGTAATCTCTAAGGACTGCTCTCCGGTGTCTGGCTGTGAAATAAGCAGCTCATCGACATTTACCCCACAACTGGCAGCGTAAGCGGGGTCAAGAGCGTGTTCGGCGTCGACATAGGCAACTATACCACCTCTTTTTTGCGCCTGGGCGATGATATGCTGGGCAAGGGTGGTTTTCCCTGACGATTCCGGACCGTAAATTTCCGTGATTCGTCCTTTGGGGATTCCACCAACACCTAAGGCCATGTCCAGTGACAGGGCACCGGTGGCAATAGCCTCCTCTGCAGTGATTGAGGGGGACTCTCCCAGCTTCATGATTGAGCCTTTGCCGAATCGCTTTTCAATCTGGCCAATAGCCAGTTCCAGCGCTTTTTCTCTCTCTGTGGTCATTATTCGCCTCACCTGCATAATAACATAACATTTTTAGCAAAACAAGAGGCAGGCCACGCCTGGAAAGCGGAGAAATTATTTCCCAAAACAAATGTATGCCGGTCTAAAACCGGGCGATGGGTGGCAGTGAACGTTTGTGAGCGCTGGAAGCTATCATCGATTCAATCCTGTTTTTCAGTTTTTCCGGCGCTTCTCCGGTGAGCAGGTAGTGGTCAAGCTCATCGTAGCCAAAGCCAAGTTCGCCTTCATCGGTCTGCCCTTCCCATAGCCCGGCTGACGGTGGCTTGTCGATAATCACCCGGGGGATACCCAGGTGTACAGCCAGCTCCCGTACTTGCCTCTTGACCAGGTTGGCCAGCGGCAGTATATCTGCCCCGCCATCGCCGTACTTGGTGAAGTAACCAACCATATACTCGCTCCGGTTGCTTGAACCCACCACCAGGTAGTTGAGCTGGTTGGCAATATAATAGAGTACTACCATTCTTAATCTGACTTTCAGATTGCCCCGGGCCTGTCGATATTTTGACGGGTCTACCGGTAAAGCGGGCAGGCTCTGCGCCAGGTTTTCCAGTACGCCATCCAGGACTACCTCTCTGGTCGGTAAGGAGAAGGCGCTGGCGACCAATTGAGCGTGGTCTTTGTCTTCCTGGAGGCTGCCGCAGGGCATAATCACCGCGAGCATGTTTCGGGGAAAGGCGCGGTGACATAGCGCCGCCAGTACCGCGGAGTCCAGTCCGCCGCTCAAGCCCAGCACCACGCCTTCACACCCGGCGGCATGTACCCTTTTCCGTATCCAGGAGACCATTTTTTCGGCTAGCTGCTGGCTGCTCAAGCAATCCACCTCGCTCTACTGTCGTTATAGTATACTACATCGTTGCCGATAGCTTAAAAATAAAATAAACAGACATACTGTTTCCCCCCGGGTACAGCTATCGGTGCGTGTTTTCCCGGTTACCCACCGCCGAAGCCACGGCATACCGCCGGCAATGAGACAGGCTGATGGCAATCTCCTTTACTCCCAGTTTGCCGGCTTCTTCGCTGGCTTTACCGTAGAGGTTGAGCCGGGGTTTGCCGCTGGGGAGGGATAGAATCTCAATTTCCTGCCAGCTAAAAGCGGTACCCAGTACCTTCATTACCGCTTCTTTACCGGCAAAACGGGCGGCCAGTGAGTGCGGTTTGGTGCGGTATAGTTCGAGTTCGCTTGTGGTATAGATGCGGCGGAGGAAACGCTCTCTCCATCGGTCTATTGCCTGGTTAAGGCGGTCGATTTCTACTATATCGATGCCAACGTAATTCATTGTTTGCCCGGTTATTGAGATGGCTCTGCCGAGCGCTTTCCCAAATCCTGGAGTAAACTGGCGCTCCATTTATTCAAAATGGGTAGTATGGCTTTGTTAAACCGTTTGGTATATAGAGGCGTGATGGAGATGTATCCCCGCTCCACCGCCCAGATATCCGTTTCTTTATCCCGGGTCTGGTGAGCTTTCTGCCGTACCAGCCAGTAATATTTCCGCCGCCCGTTGCCCCGTTCGACCACGGTATTGATGTGACTCTCACTGGCCAGACGGGTTATTTTTACTCCGGCGATTTCCGACAGCGGCGCATCGGGCAGGTTTATGTTGAGGAACAGGTCAGTAATTCTGGAATCGGCAACAATCTTCTCGACCAGTATCGCCGCCACTCTGGCTGCGGTATCCAGATGCTGCTGGCTATTGACATAATCCACGGAGACGGCAAGAGTCGGAAAGCCGCGGAGATAGGCTTGCATGGCAGCGCCAACGGTTCCCGAAATAAGCACATCCTCACCCAGGTTCAACCCGTGGTTTATCCCGGAAACGACGGCGCTTACCCGGTCGTTGACCAGGTTTTCCAGGGCCATGATGACACTATCGGATGGGGTGCCGTCTACTGCGAAGGTTTCTATGCCCGGTTGTAACGGCTTTGTTTTCTGAACACGGAGCGGTTGGCGCAGGGTAACCGCGGTACCGATAGCGCTCTGCTCCCGGTCCGGCGCCACCACCGTGACCCGGGCAATCCTGCTCAGCTCGCCAGCCAGTGCCCGGAGCCCGTCGGCGTGGATCCCGTCGTCATTGGTTACCAGTAGTTTCATCAAAACTCCCTGTTAGTTTATCATAGTGGTGTCAACAGGGACAAAGGATTAACCTTTATTACTGGTATAGTATTGCTGTCTCTTCTACCATGTGCTAATATTAACTTGAAGATGACGCATTTTGTTGATGAAGTGGCTGCCACTCCTGGCGGTGAGCATATTCTTTCCTGTATCCAGTGTGGGACCTGTACCGGTAGTTGCCCTATGGCGGGCAAGATGGAGTACCCGCCCCGGAAGATTATTGCCATGATTCGCGCTGGAATGCGCGAAGAGGTGCTCTCCAGCAATTCCATGTGGTACTGCCTCTCCTGCTACCTGTGTACCTGCCGTTGCCCCCGGGGAGTCAAGCCAACCGAACTGGCTCATGCTTTGGAAAGCCTGGCAGTCCGGAATGGCTATCGCGTATCGGGGACCAGCACGCCGGCGATGTATAACAGCTTTGTCAGTTCAATTAAGAGGTACGGGCGGGTGCCGGAGTTCAGCATGATGGTCAGGTATTACCTGTCAATAGTGCCGGCTTTGCTGGCTCACCCGCTGTCCACCATTAAAATGTTACCGGTAGGTATCAAGCTATGGCGGCATAAACGGCTGTCATTGATGCCGGTGAAGGCTAAGGGCGCCGATGAGCTTACGGCTATTCTCCGTAAGTTCCGGGAAATCAGGGGGGTTTCGTGAAGTATTACGCATACTATCCCGGTTGTTCGGCGGAAAGCACCGGGCTGGGCTACGGGATGTCAGCGCAGGCTATCGCCGCGCCGCTGGATATGGAGCTGGCTGAAATTGAGGGCTGGACCTGCTGCGGTTCCACGCCCTACGGGTCACTTGATGAAGAGGAGGCGGTGGTGGTTGCGGCGCGAAACCTGGCGCTGGCGGAAAAGACGGGGCTGGACATGGTAACGCCGTGCAGTTCCTGTTACGTCACCCTGAGCAAAGCCAATATGAATCTCAAGGAGCATCCGGGGCTGCTGGCTCAGGTAAATGAGGCGCTTGCGGTGGCTAATCTGAAGTATGAGGGCGGTGTGCGGGTAAGACATATAGTCGATGTGCTGGTTAATGATGTTACCACTGATGTGATTGCTTCGAAAGTCCGGGACCGTCTGGAGGGGCTGAAGGTAGCCCCGTATTACGGCTGTCAGCTGGTCAGACCACAATATGATTCCGAAGATACCGAGTTTCCCGGTTCACTGGACAGACTGGTGAATTGTCTGGGTGCCGAAGCGGTTGACTTTCCATTGAAAGCGAGGTGCTGCGGCGGTTCCTTAACCCTGTCTGAGGAGGAATCGACCCTGCCCTTAATTCACAAGCTGCTGAAGAGCGCCACTGAGCATGGCGCCCGGTGTATTGCCACCCCCTGTCCCCTCTGCCAGACCAACCTCGATGCCTATCAGGGCAAGGTGAACGGTAAATTCGGTACCAGATATAATCTCCCGGTATTCTTTATTACGCAGCTTATCGGGCTGGCACTGGGTTTGGATGACCGGGCTCTTGGTCTGAATACCCTTATAGTGTCACCGGCTCAGGTGCTCAAACAGATGAGAGAGGTGAAGAGTGGAGCCTAGGATCGGCGTTTATATCTGCCATTGCGGCAGTAATATTGCCGGAACGGTCGATTGTGAAGATGTCGCCGGCTTCGCCCGGACTCTGGAGGGCGTGGCGGTGGCGCGCGACTACCGGTTCATGTGCTCCGACCCGGGACAGGAGCTTATCAAGAATGATATTAAGGAGCAGGGGCTTAACCGTGTCGTCGTGGCGTCCTGCTCGCCCACCATGCACGAGCCTACCTTTCGGCGCGCCATTCAGGATGCGGGGCTTAATCCCTATTTCTTTGAAATGGCCAATATCCGGGAGCACTGTTCCTGGGTAACCGAGGACAGGGAGAAGGCAACCGAGAAAGCCAAGGCGCTGGTGTCCGCGGCGGTAAGCCGAGTATACTATCACCAGCCCCTGGAAGCCAGGGAAGTCGCCATTAACCCCAATACCCTGGTGGTTGGCGGCGGCATCGCCGGGATTCAGGCGGCGCTCAAGATTGCCGATTCCGGTAACAAGGTCTATCTGGTAGAGAGGAACCCCAGTGTTGGCGGGCATATGGCGCAGCTGGATAAGACATTTCCCACTCTGGACTGCTCAGCCTGCATTCTTACCCCGAAGATGACGCTGGTGGGGTCTCACCCCAATATTGAACTGCTTACCTACAGCGAGATTGAGGAAGTCGGCGGTTATATCGGCAATTTCAAGGTGAAAATCAGGAAAAAGGCAAA
>CAYXWH010000065.1:0-6322 GCA_964468755.1 uncultured Dehalococcoidaceae bacterium | reverse complement strand
CTCGAACCAGAGACCTCAGTCTTATCAGGACTGCGCTCTAACCAACTGAGCTAATGGCCCCCTTAAAACGTATACCATTCTAGAAGAAATCCGCTAAAAAATCAAGCGACCCCCATCGTACTATTGACAAAACCATTAAATGCCAACATAATAGTAATATAATTAATTAATATTATTAATTATTAACATTATGAAGGAATAGGGCGTGGAGGAATTGTGATTATGAGAAGTAACATCCTTGACAGCGCCATCGAAGACCTGTTTTCCGTTCCACCTCTTATCTTTAGGGGCATCCGGAGAAAACTGTTCAAGATAGCGCTTGCCAATATTGATGTGGATATTTCGGCGCTTCACTTTGAGATTATGAAACTGCTGCATGAATCGGGAACACTCCACGTTGCCGAAATTGGAGAAAAATTACAGATAGCGAGACCGCAAATGACTCACCTGATAGATAAACTGGTGGATGTGGGTATCGCGGAACGGCAGATAGATGAAACCGACAGGCGAATGATTAAAATTGTGCTCACTGACAAAGGTAAAACTACTGTGGATGAGCGTGAACGCAACATGAGGAAGGCTATCAGGGAAACTCTATCCTGCCTCACCAGTGAAGAACTGGAGGACGTATCGGCTTCGCTGAGAACGCTGCGAGATATACTATCAAAATTGCAGTAGATGAAAGGCAAGTAAGCTAGCGCAGTATAAATTTTTAAGGATGGGTAAATAGCTCAGTGAATAATCGGAATCAAAGTGTACTTGACGATGACCGAATTGGCAGGTTAATGCTGAAACTGTCCCTGCCGGCGTTTTTCGGTATGTTCGTCATGACATTATACAACGTGGTAGACACCATTTTTATTGGTCACTACGTTGGTCCCCTTGGTATTGCCGGGCTTTCCATCGTCTTCCCAATCCAGATGTTTTCCATGGGTATCGGGCAAATGGTGGGGATGGGTGGTGCATCCCTAATTTCGAGGTTGATTGGCGCCGGTAACATCCCCAGGTCAGAGCGCGCCCTGGGTAATGCCGTAACCGCTGCCATTGTGCTGTCAGCCATTATCACCATAGCCGGCCTGGTCAATACTGACTTCTGGCTCAGTCTCTTGGGTTCTTCGGAGACTATCCTTCCTTATGCCAGAGACTATATGACCATTATTCTCATCGGCGTGGTTTTCCCCACTTTTGCCATGGTACTCAATGGCTTGGTAAGAGCCGAGGGGAATGCCCGGGTCGCCATGATAGGCATGATTATCGGAGCCGGGTTGAACATTATATTTGATGCCATATTTATTATACCGCTGGATATGGGGATAAAGGGGGCCGCGCTGGCTACCGTAATCGCCCAGTTCATTTCTGTCATGTATTTGCTGCGCTATTATTTTACCGGAAATAGCTTTCTAAAAATTCATTCCAGAAACCTGCTTATTGAATTCAGTATATTGAAAGCGATGCTGGCTATAGGAATTGCATCATTTGCCAGGACATTGACCGCAAGTCTATCCATAATTTTCGTGAATAGAATGCTTGTTGACTATGGCGGTGACTATGCGGTGTCCGCCTTTGGCATCATTAACCGGATAATGATGTTTGCCATAATGCCGGGTATTGTCATTGGTCAGGGTCTGCAGCCGGTACTCGGCTTCAATTACGGGGCAAGGCGCTATGACCGGGCACTGAAAGCAATAAAGTTAGCCTTGGTTGCCGCGACAAGCTGTTGTGTCGTAGTATTTATAGTCCTCTATTTCATCCCGGAACCGTTCATCCGCATTTTCACTGCCGATAGTGAGCTGATTGCCCTGGGCTCTTATGCGGCAAAACGCATCTTTCTGGCTCTCTATCTGATAGGCTTTATGATGGTCGGCTCACTGGTCTTTCAATCGATCGGGAAGGCTGTTCAGTCATTCGTTACCGCTATATCGAGGCCCTTATTGTTCCTGCTTCCCCTGCTATTTATACTGACGCCATTTCTGCAGCTGGACGGCGTGTGGCTGGCATTCCCAATCTCGGATGTACTTGCCTTCCTGCTGACTCTTCTACTCTTTATGCCTCAGATAAGGGAGCTACGGAGTATGGATTTGCTGGTAAAAAGGGGCGAGATACTGCCCCTGTCTCAGCGTCTCGATAGAGTTAAGTCAGGAGAAGCTACCGGCGGGAATAAATCCAGAAAATAGGCAAATGCGAACTGATACTGTAGAAGTGCACGACTGTGTAAGGGTCCGGTGAGGTAGCATGAACTGTGGTGATACCGGCCGGTATTTTATAATCCATAGTCGCGACCCGGGAAATACGCCGGGTTAATTTACCGGCATGCTGGTGATTTCAGTTGATAAGCGGAAAGATGACTTCATCTGCAGAGAACACCATTAACGAAGGTGAGAGGCGTTTCTCATCACGTTCGGTGGGCTATCTTTTCAGCAAGATTGGCTTGCTGGTGATACTGGCAGGCATGTTGCTGGCTGCCTGGTATGGTCAGGCGGTGATAGTGCTGCTGCTTGGTTTGGTCTTGTCCGCTGCGGGACTATCTAAATTATGGAGTCGATTCTCCCTGGTAGGAGTTAGCTGCCAGCGCCTGGTCAGCGAGCGGCGGGTTTTCCCCGGCGAATATATAGAGTTGGGGCTACGTCTGGTCAACCGCAAGCCCCTGCCGCTGCCCTGGATACAGATAGATGATGAGATACCGGCGGGATTTGCCGGCGATGCTTCGCTGATAGCAGGCAGTGGCGACGGCTCTGGTTTGCTGAGGAAAGCGGCCGCGCTTCTCTGGTATACCGGAGTGAGCTGGAAGCACCGCCTTTACTGCGGCCAGCGCGGCTATTATCGACTCGGGCCCATTACCTTAACTTCCGGCGACATCTTCGGCTTCTATCCCCGCTCCGTTACCGAGCCGGTAATCGACCATATTATCGTCTACCCCAGGATTTACCCGATAGCCCAGAGGCATATACCCTCGTTATATCCCCTCGGAGAAACAGCTACCGAGCGGCGTATTTTTGAGGACCCCCTCCGTGTTATCGGGGTGCGTGACTATAGCCCGCATGATAGCCTCCGGCGAATTCACTGGAAGGCAAGCGCCCGTCATCAGAATTTACAGGTAAAGGTTTTTGAGCCAACCACAACATTGAAAGTGATGCTCTTTCTGGTCGTTGATAGCTTCCCGCATGATGGCTCGCCGGATGAGGAATCTTTTGAGCTGGGTATCAGTGCTGCCGCTTCTGTCGCCAATCATCTTACCGAGCAACGTAGCTCGGTAGGCCTATCGGTCAACTCGCGTCTCGCTGATTTGGAGCAGCCGGTTACCATTCTACCCGGCAGCGGTACCAGTCAGCTGGTTGAGATACTGGAAGCTCTCGCCAAGGTCACTCCCCAATCCAGCAGTCCCTTTGAGGAGTTCCTGCAAGCGGAACGGACAAGCCTGACCTGGGGAACTACCCTGGTTTTCATACTTCGCCAAACTTCGCCGTCATTACTGTCACTGCTGGCTGGCTTGAAGGAAAGCGGGCACAAGCTGCTGGTCCTTCAGGTAGGTGATTTCGCAGGAAGCAAGATTGAGCAAGACCTCGCCTGGTACCATATCAGGGAGCCGGGCGACTTTATGACCATCGGTTCCGAGGAAATGAAATGAAAATAGGCTGGCGGCAGAGCATAGTATATACCGCCATAGTAGGCATGGAAGGTTGCTGGCTCTATGCTTTAATCGCCCTGCTCAATAAGCAGGTAGCGGGCGACTCTCTATCGGTCTTTGGAATCCTGCTTCTGTACCCGCTGGCTTTTGTCTTTAATATGCTTCTGCGGCGGCTGCGGTGGCACAGAGTTTGCCACCGGGCGGTGAGCTGGCTGGCATGGGCTGTGGGCATGCTGCTCATGGTGAAATTACAGCTGTTTGCGGGTTTACCGCTGTCAGACCCGGCGTGGTTACTATCGATACCGCGCTCAATAGCCGAAATAATCTATGCTTTCAGACCGGAGTTGCTGGTCCTCCTGAGCACCGGTGTTATCTGGTGGTTGAGCCGGCGGCTGGCCTCTCGTGTCGGTGGCTTCCCGGCAGTGGTCGGTGAATTCCAGTTCGGGCTCATCATGCTTGTCCTCATCTTCGTGGTCGCCCTGCTTTTGGAAACCAGCTTGGATAATCCGATACCGGTAGCGCTCGCCTTTTTCCTGTTGGCGCTGCTGGGGATATCGGTGGCGCATGCTTTGGAGGGCACCAGCTGGCTATCCGGGCTGCACCGGGGGCACTGGTCAGGGCTTTTGCTGGTCTGTATCGGCGTGATTCTTGTCCTGGGCCTGCTTATCACCTGGGTGGTAACACCTGACCTGCTCCAGCTATTCTGGTCAGCTATCCAGTGGGTGTGGTCGTTAATCTGGGGATTAATCATGAAAGTGATTGCCGCTATGAGCAGCCTTTTCCCGGGGCCGGAGCCGGCAGAACTGCCACCTGTACCGAGCATGCCGGCACCGGAGTCCGGTGGAGAGTTTGAGATGTGGGCTATTCCGGAGTGGCTCCGGGGCGGTCTCCGGCTGGCGATGGGCATCCTCTGGATAGGGCTTATTCTGGTCGCCTTATGGCGGTTCAGTTCGGACATATTTGGCTGGCTGCGCCGCAAACTGGCCGGCATGGCTGGAGCCGAGTATGAACCACTGCCGGGCGCATTCAAAGCCGATTTTCTGAGCTTGTTGAAGCGCATTCTTTTCCGGTTGCTCAGATTGAAGCTGCCCTTCCGGCCAAAAGGGAAAGAGGAAGCATTGCCGCCTGACATAGCCCCTGTCCGCCGGATTTATCGTCAGCTCCTGCGCTGGGCGGCTGCCGGTGGCTATCCCCGGCACTTTTCGCAGACCCCGCATGAGTATGGCTACGCACTGGCGGGCATATTGTCCGAAGCCAGCGAGGATTTAGAGTTAGTTACGCAACAATACGCGAGGGCACGCTACGGGGCGTTGCCATCGACCACTGACGAACTGGATAAGCTAAGCCAGGCCTGGCAACGGGTGAAACGAGCTCACCTGAAGCAAGAAACTAACGGGCTGGCTCATGACAAGGAGGTAAATCAAGGTGAATAAAGAAGCATTGGGAACCAGCCCGGAGATATCGCCGGTAAAGCAGGCAGCCGATAGATTGCTGCAAAATGTCGGCAGGGTAATCGTCGGCAAGAAAGAGACTATTGAACTTGTCCTGGTGGCTCTGCTGTGCGAGGGGCACGTATTGATTGAGGATGTGCCCGGCATTGGCAAAACGATGTTGGCTAAGGCGGTAGCCAAATCCCTGGGCTGTAGCTTCAAGAGAATACAGTCGACCCCGGACCTGCTGCCTTCAGATGTCACGGGTCTCCATTATTTTAATCAGAAGACCTCGGAATTTGACTTTCGGCCGGGACCGGTTATGGCTAACGTGGTGCTGGTTGATGAAATAAATCGAGCTACGCCGAGAACACAGTCGTGCCTGCTGGAGTGTATGCAGGAGCAGCAGGTTACCATAGACCTGGAGACGATACCACTGCCGCGCCCGTTTCTGGTTATTGCCACGCAGAACCCTGTTGAGCTGGAGGGTACGTTCCCTTTGCCCGAGGCGCAGCTGGACCGTTTTCTGCTCAGGGTCGGGCTGGGTTATCCCACCAAAGATGAAGAAGGGGCAATCTTATCTCTCTACCAGCAGTCAAATCCTCTGGAGAGTCTAACCAGTGTGATTGAAGGGGCTGAGCTGCTGGAGCTCCAGAAATTATGCCGCCGGGTATACGTTGACGATTCTGTTCGTGATTACATTACCGCTATTACCAGAGCCACCCGTTCCCGGGAAGGCATCAAACTGGGTGCCAGCCCCCGCGCCTCGCTGGGCCTTCACCTTGCATCGCAGGCTCTGGCGTCGATTCGGGGACGTAACTACGTGATACCGGATGATGTGAAGTATCTGGCGGTCCCGGCTCTCGCCCACCGGCTGATTGCCAGGACGGAGTCAAGGCTAAGGGGACACTCTCTGGAATCTATCATAAATGAAATAGTGTCTACCATACCGGTGCCGGTGGAGGAATAGATACACAGACTGCGTTTCCCGGAGGCGCAGGTGGACTGGTGCGGCTGGATTTCTGCTTTGGTATGAAGAAGTTGGCCTAGTCCACCTAGCATCGCTTCATACCGAAGTGGGCAAACGCCAGGTTGACCAGTCCGACAAAGTCCACCGCGGCGAAAATGAAGGTGCGGGTTGAAGAGTGAGGTAAAACAAATTCGTTCAGCAGCAGCCCAACCGTGCCGATGATGATGAGGGCAAAGCCGGCCAGTTTTATGAAGTTTCGCATCTCAGCGCTCATTATAGCATATTTCTATGGTATCT
>CAYXWH010000064.1:0-7397 GCA_964468755.1 uncultured Dehalococcoidaceae bacterium | reverse complement strand
TATCGATTGCGGTAGAGGTCGGCGGACGGATTGCCGATATTACCGCTGATGAAGGCGAGACTGTGGCAGCTGGCATGCCCCTGGTAATGCTGGACGATTCCCTGCTTGAACTACAGGAAAAGCAGGCTGAAGCCGCAGTGAAACTGGCGGAAGCCAGCTTCCAGCAAGCCATAGTTGTCCGAGATGGCGCCGAAAAGGCGTGGCAGAATGCCCGCGACATCCAGGGTAACCCGCTGGAGCTGGCAGCCAGGATTACCGCCGCCCGTGGTGAACTGGAAATAGCGGAACTGGAGTTAACCAGGGTCGAAGAGATAGAGACCGGGTACGTGCTGGCGACTGCCGGACTCAGGCGGGACATTGCCGCCAAATTCCTGGAAAACCTGAAATCTTCCCACCAGGAGCTGGGCGTATGGAGCCTGTACCAGATGAGAAAGGAACTCTACCCGGCGGAAAGGGAGCTGGCTCTGGCTGAGCTGGACCTTGACTACCAGCAGGAACTTGCCTACCACCGGACTATAGCCGCCGAGTTACTCCGCAACAACGCTGAGCAGGCTCTACAAAACCTCATGGCAATCAGGGACAATCCCCAGGAGATAAACGCTGCCTCAGACCAGGCACACACCGTCTACCAGAAAGCCGCAGCCGCCGTTGAAGTGGCGGAAAGGCAACTGGTACAGGCTGAGGTCTCGCGGGATGCTATCCAGGCGCAGATGGAACGCCTCACGGTGACATCACCGGTATCCGGCATGGTGGCCGGCCGGTATGCGGAAGTCGGCGAAATAGCCCAGCCGGGTGCTTCCATTATGACCGTTACCGACCTCACCGAGGTCACCCTCACCGCTTACGTTCCGGAGAGCAAGATAGGACTGGTGCAACCCGGGCAGCACGTGCTGGTCTCCGTCGACTCATATCCTGATGAGAGCTTTACCGGTCGGATAACCCACATCTCATCCCGGGCACTGTTCACACCAAAGAACGTTCAGTTGCAGGAAGAGAGAGAAAAAATGGTCTTCGGCGTCAAAATCAGCCTGGAAAACGCGGAGCAGAAGCTGAAGCCGGGTATGCCGGCTGACGCCAGGATACCGGTCAACACTCAATGATAGAAGGCACTGACGATGAATATTCCGGCTATTGAGACCAGGGGGCTTCAGAAGCAGTATGAGGGCGTGCTGGCGGTGAGCGGACTGGACCTGCGGGTGGAGCGTGGAGAGATATTCGGGCTGGTGGGCGCGGATGGTGCCGGCAAGACTTCCACCATTCGAATGCTGTGCACCCTGAACCCGCCTACCGCCGGTGAAGCGCGAATTCTGGGCATGGACACCGTAGACCAGTCGGCGCATATCAAAGAAAAAATCGGCTACATGTCGGAGCGGTTTAACCTTTACCTGACACTGACCGTAGCCGAAAACCTGAATTTCTTTGCCAGATTGCACAATATACCGCCAGAAATCAGCGAGCGCCGTCAAAAAGAGCTCCTCAGCTTCTGCCGTCTGGAACCGTTCCACAATCGACAGGCCGAGCACCTGTCCGGTGGTATGCAGAAAAAGCTGGCGCTGGCCTGCAGCCTGATTCACCAGCCGGAGGTCATCTTCCTCGATGAGCCTACCACCGGGGTTGACCCGGTTTCCCGTCGCGACTTCTGGCGGATAATCTCCGGGTTTCTGTCCCGTGGAATTACCATCCTGGTGTCTACCCCCTATCTGGATGAAGCCGAGAGGTTTAGCCGGGTCGCCTTTATGCACCGGGGTAAAATCATCGCCTGTGACACCCCGCAGAATCTGAAGTCAGCATTCACCGGTAAAATGCTGGAAGTCAGGGCCAGACCGGTGAACAAGGCGGTAGTAGTGTTAAAGCAATTACCCCTGCCCGGTACGCCTCAGGTATTCGGCGACACCATCCACATTACCGTCGATGAAGCCGAAAAACGCCGCTTCGAGATTGAACGCCGGCTCAAGCAACAGGGGATAGCCGTAGATGACATCCGGCGCATTGCTGCCAGCCTGGAAGACGTCTTTGTGACCCGCCTCGCCGAGCTGGAGGAAACAGCACCGGGTCACACTGTCTCCAACAACCTGGCGAATACCCACGCAACCAGCAACAGCGCCGATGACATTACCGTCGAGGTCGCTGACCTGACCCGTAAATTCGGCAACTTCACCGCCGTTGACCGGGTAAACTTCTCGGTGAAGCGCGGGGAAATTTTCGGTCTCCTGGGGCCCAACGGCTCCGGGAAGACCACCACCATCCGCATGATTACCGGGCTTCTGGAACCCACCGCCGGAAGCGCCCGCGTGATGGCTTACGATATGGCCCGAGACACGGATGCGGCGCAATCGAGAATCGGCTACATGTCACAGAAGTTTTCCCTCTTTACCGACCTTACCGTCGATGAGAATATACGCTTTTACAGCGGTCTCTACGGCCTGTCCAACTCACTCCGGGAAGAAAGAAAGGAGTGGGTACTGAAAATGGCGGGACTCCTGGGCAAGGAAAAGGCAATGACCCGGGAGCTCTCCGGGGGCTGGAAACAGCGTCTGGCGCTGGGCTGCACCATCATGCACAGCCCGGAAGTGGTCTTCCTGGACGAACCCACCGCCGGGGTTGACCCCCTGTCCCGCCGCTTCTTCTGGGAACTGATACAGGAGCTGGCGGCCAGAGGCACCACCATCTTCATCACCACTCACTACATGGATGAGGCGGAGCACTGCCACCGGCTGGGCTTGATGTACCAGGGACAACTCATTGCCAATGGGAGTCCGCACCAGCTCAAGAATCAGCAGGTGCACGGCGAACTGGTTGAGGTGGTCACCGCTGACTTTGCCCGTACCCTGGAAGTGCTGTCCGCTGATACCCGGTACCATCGGGTAAGCCTGTTCGGCAACTCCATCCACGTCAACGTTGATACTGCCGAGACAGCTTCCCGGGAAATCAGGTCGCTCCTGGTAGCCAGGAACGTTACCGTCCACCATATCAGCCATATACCCTTCTCCATGGAGGACGTGTTTATCGCACTCATCGAAGCACAAGAGCTGTCTCTGGTCAGCCAGAGCAACGAGAAAGGAGCCTGACCATGTGGCAACGGATTGTCAGCATTATTATCAAGGAATTTGTTCAGCTCCGGCGTGACCGACGTTCCCTGGCCATGGTGCTGGTACTGCCGATAATCCAGATGTGTATTCTCGGTTTTGTCGTCAGGACTGATGTTGAGGATGTCTCGCTGGTGGTCTGGGACGCCAGTAACACGGTGGAAAGCCGCCAGCTCATCTCCAGCTTCCACGAGACAGAATTTTTCTCGGTAAACTACTACGGATTCAACTATGAAGAGATAGCCACACGGATTGAATCCGGTGACGCCAAAGTAGCTCTGGTGATACCCCCGGACTATGCTCACCGGCTGCACCGCGGAGACAGCACGCAGGTGCAGTTCTTTGCCGATGGCTCAGACCCGGGGACAGGGATACAGGCACTCGCCAACGCCAATCTCATTGCCGCGGCACAGGGTGTCCAACTGATGGGTAAAAGCCAGGTGGCGGAACTGGGTCTGCCGGTCTCGCTGCAGCCCCGTATCTGGTACAACCCGGCAATGCAGAGCTCCATTTTCTACCTGCCCGGGTTCGTCGGCATTCTTCTCCAGAATATCACCATTATGCTCACTGCCCTCGCCATAGTCCGCGAGCGTGAGAACGGGACCATGGAGCAACTGAACATATCCCCCCTGGGTCGCGGGGAACTGATTATCGGCAAGCTCATTCCCTACGTAGTCATTGGCTATGCCCAGGTCCTGCTGATCCTGGCAACGGCGGTGGTAGTTTTCGGTATGCCAATCCAGGGCAACCTGCTGCTGCTTATCGCCCTCAGTTCGCTCTTCCTCATGTTTTCACTGGGTATCGGGCTGCTTATCTCGGCGGCATGCCAGAACCAGTTCCAGGCATTTCAGGCCAGCGCCATGGTGCTGGCGCCCACCATTTTCCTGAGCGGTTTCATCTTCCCCGTGGAATCGATGCCGAAGGTAGCCCAGTGGATAGCGGCATTACTGCCGCTCACCTACTACCTGCGCATCCTGCGTGGCATCGTGGTGAAAGGAGTAGGCATAGAGCACCTGTGGCAGGAGGCGGCTATCCTGGCAGCTATGGGAATAGTCACCCTTATCCTGGCCGCATCCAGGATCCGGAAGACCCTGGCTTGATATGGGTAGACAACTATACGAACCGCCTCGGGTCAGTATCGATATCCACAATCACCGGGCCGTCAGCCGCCAGCGCTGTTGCCACCGCGCCGGCCAGTTCACCGGGACCGGTCACCTTCATGCCGGTGCCACCGCAGGTCTGCGCATACTCCGCGAAGTCGCAATTATACAGGTCAGTCTGCCAGTTGGGATAGTTCTCGACCTTCTGTTCCTGCATTATCATGCCGAGCTGCCGGTTATTAAACAGGAACAGCTTCACCGGCAGCTCATACTTCACCGCGGTGAGAAAGTCACCCATGACCATGGTAAAGCCGCCATCTCCGGTAATGCAGACCACCGGTCGCTCCGGAAAAGCGAGCTTTGCCGCCAGCGCAGCGGGCAGCCCGGTGCCCATTGAAGCCAGGTACCCGGACATGACCATCTTTTGCCCGGGTCTCATCCAGAAGTTTCGGCCAAACCACCAGCCATTGTCGCCGATATCCAGGGCAATGACCGCATCGCCGGGCAACAGGTCATTCAACACCTTGATGATGTACTGCGGCCGTACCGGGAGCCGGGTGGAGTCAGCCTCCCGGTTGAGCTGCTCAAGCCACTCGGTCTTTAACCGGGATATTTCCGCCAGATAGGCATCGTTCTTCTTCTCCTTAACTACGGCGGTTAATTGAGGCAGCACCTCACTGCTATTGCCCCACAGCCCGACCTCGACCGGGTAACTCTTGGCGATCATCATGGGGTCGATATCAACCTGAATCATCCTCTTTCCCGGAATCTGGGTCATATCGGAAAACGATGAGCCGACCACTATCAACAGGTCGCTTGCCCGCACCAAACTCGCCGCCGCGGTTGAGCCAATGGTACCGTGACTGCCGACGTAAAGCTCATCGCCTTCATCAATGACCCCCTTCCCCCGGAAGGTGGTCACGACTGGCGCCGAAATCTTCCGGGCAAGCCGCAGCAGCGTCTCCCCCTGCCCCATAGCCCCAAACCCGGCGATGATAGCCGGGCGTTCCGCACCATCAATAACCGCCGCCGCTTTCCTGATAAGCGTCCCGCTCTGGGCTATATTCCGGTTGGGTATTCTGCCTTCCATGGGCAAAATGCCGGCATCACAGGGTAGTTTTTGAATATCATTGGGGATACTGAGATGGGAGACTCCTCTCTCCACCAGCGCGTGCTTGATTGCCAGCGTGGTCAGCGTCGGGGTCTGCGCCTCAGCCATGAGAACCTTGTTGAAGACGCAGATTGGCTCAAAGAAGGAGTGCTGGTCAATTTCCTGAAATGAGCCCGGTCCAATCAACTGCCGTTTCACCAGTCCGGTGAGGGCTAAAACCGGGGCATGGTCCAGACTGGCATCATACAAGCCGGTGGCGAGATTGGTGGCGCCCGGACCGGCCACGGTCATACAGGCGGCAATGTGCCCGGTCAGTTTACCGTAGGCGGAAGCCATAAAGGCAGCCGTCTGTTCATGCCGCACCTGGATGTAGGCCAGCCGCTCATTTTTCCTTACCGCGTCCACCAGGCCCAGCGATGATGTTCCCGGTATGCCGAACACGTACTTTATTCCCCACTCCGCCATCTGGTCGACCAGGACCTCAGAAACAGTCTTTCCGGCTTCCCGCTTCCCGGCTACCGCTTCGGATAACAGGACAAAGGCGCTTTTGGGAGCGTTGCACACCGGGCACGCCCAGTCATCGGGTAATGCCGAGAATGCTTTCCCCTCTTTTTGTTCGTCATAGATGTAGTTGCAGACCGTGCACCGATACCGCTTCATGGTGGAACCTCCTCTCCCGTATTCTCCCCTGATTGGCTGTCCTTCATCAGCCGGCAAACTATTGTATGGCCGCTTTCTTGATTTGGTACTGCATACTATAGGTTTTCCAAATGTCCCCGTCAAGACCATTTGAGGAGAAACGGGCACAGCACCACCATGCCGGCTGATAAGAAATTGAATCAGCCTCCAGATACCGTTTTTACAACCGTATTGACAACCTGACCAATAAGCATTAAACTCAAGTCCACAATTCTATTGTTCCGGGCAACGCAACGGGAGGTGCAGCATGAAGAGACGGGGTGTTGCTTTCCGGGTTATTTCTAGCGGTTTTGCCATTGTTCTTCTCATTATTCCCGTCGGTTTGTTCTCCTGTGCCGAAGAGGCGACAGCCCCGACTCCGGAGCCAGCACCGGCGCCAACCCCCGAACCAGCTCCACCGCCCGCGCCAACAATGCCGGAACCCGCGGAAGTGTGGGCCGCCGATGGTATCATCAAGGTGCGGGAATACACCGGCAACCAGCAATTTGGTGATTACCGGATATTCTGGCGGAGTGATGACCGGTACGCCTATATCGGTATAAGCGCCCCGACCACCGGATTTGTCTCGGTGGGCATCCAGCCCGGCTCCCGGATGAAAGACGCCGACATGGTATTCGGTTTCGTCCAGGACGGAGAAGCCACGGTTCTGGACTTATTTAGCACCGGTGATTTCGGTCCTCACTCACCGGACACCGAACTCGGTGGCACCAATGATATCCTTGAGTTTGGCGGTAGCGAAGACGATGGCTCCACCACCATTGAATTCAAGCGGGCCCTTAACACCGGTGACACGTATGACCTGGCGCTTGCCAAGGGGACCAACAAAATTATATGGGCTTACGGCTCAGCCGACGGACTGCAGGGAAGACACGCTGCCCGAGGCTACGGAGAGATAACACTGTAAAATCACCTTAACCACAATTGGGGGGTGATACATGGACATTTTTCAGTCACTTATAGCCGGCAGATTGATTTTCGTACTGGGCATCATAAATCTGGTAACCGCCATACTGGTATTCGGGTCATGCCGGTGTCTCCCCGGCTTACGAATAGCTGACCGACTCATCAGGTACCCATCATACAGGCGCTTTTTCAAGCTACACTGTTATATATGGTGGATTTTCTGGGTATCAGTGGTCGTGCATGCCTTCTTCGCCCTCATGTTTTTTGGCTGGCCCGGCTAGCGTCCCACCTGATGGCTGGTTCGCCGCCCATCAGGGGAAAATCCATTATGCCTGTGGCTATATGTTAGAATTAGATAACGTTAGCAATATATAACATAAGCCGACCATCGCGCCGTAGAACGCCTACCAATCCCCGCCAATATCTATAAATAGTATTGACAAACCGGTAGTTTATGTTAGAATTATATAACGTTAATTATATTTAACAAAGGTAGTA
>CAYXWH010000063.1:0-8081 GCA_964468755.1 uncultured Dehalococcoidaceae bacterium | reverse complement strand
ACCTCTGACCCCCTGCGTGTAAAGCAGGTGCTCTAACCAACTGAGCTAACCGCCCTCGTGGCGCGCTTGGCGGGGTTCGAACCCACGGCCTCAGCCTCCGCAGGGCTGCGCTCTATCCAGCTGAGCTACAAGCGCAATAACTCTTGTTTTAAAAACCAGGAAAGTGACTATTTTTCTCGCTATAGTCGCTTTTTTTCATCTTTGGTGCCGAAGGAGAGATTTGAACTCTCACGCCCGTGAAGGACACTACGCCCTGAACGTAGCGCGTCTGCCATTCCGCCACTTCGGCATACTTTTAACAGAGGACCTGAACCACCACCTCACCCAACTACCGGATTCTCATTGTCTGCAATAATAACTAATACCTCAAAACCCTGCCTTTTGTCAAGGTTAATCCTATAGCTTGAGGAAATATGGCCCCTTTTTAATAACTACGCGTTCATCTGGGGCATTGGTACTGATAGTTCTGTCAGCAGTTTTTCAGGTGCAACAACCCACTAGATATACCTGCCCACCGCTCGGGCAATGGCTCTGAGTTCTTCCATAAGAAGCGCAAAGTTAGCCGGGTTCAGGGATTGGGAACCGTCTACCAGGGCTTCTTTGGGATTGGGATGGACTTCGATGAGAAGACCATCGGCGCCGGCGGCCAGTGCTGCCTTGGCTATGGCTGGCACCAGTGAGTAATGGCCAGCCGCATGACTGGGGTCAACAATGACCGGCAGGTGACTGGACTTCTTGATTACCGGTATCGAAGAAATGTCCAGCGAAAACCGGGTGCTGTTTTCAAATGTTCTGATTCCACGCTCACAGAGAATTACCTGGTTATTGCCTTCGGCCAGTAGATAGTCGGCGGCGGTGAGCCACTCGGTTACGGTGCAGGAAAAACCGCGTTTGAGGACTACCGGGCAATGACTGCGTCCCACGTTGGTGAGCAGGGCAAAATTCTGCATATTGCGGGAACCAATTTGCAGAATATCAGCATAGGCAGCTACCAGGCTGACCTCGTGAGGGTCAACCACTTCGGTGACTGCGGGCATGGCAGACTTTTTCTTGACTTTGGCCAGTACTTCCAGCCCGGCCTCCTCCAAACCCTGGAAGCTGAACGGTGAGGTACGCGGTTTGAAGGCGCCGCCGCGCAAGATACTGGCACCGGACTCTTTTACTACCCGGGCACACTCGGTAAGTTGTTCCTCACTCTCAATAGCGCAGGGTCCCGCTATTACCACAAAGCGCTCCCCCCCAATCTCAATACCGCCAACCGAAACCAGACTATCCTCCGCTTTTACTGTCCGGGAGGCGAGTTTGTATGGTTTCATAATCCGGGTGACACTCTCCACTCCGGGGAGTACCGCAAAGATATCCGTGGAGAGCTGCCCGGTATTGCTTCCCAGTAAGGCAATCACTGTCTTGTCAGTGCCCAGGTTCAGCTGTACGTTCAGTCCCAGTGACCTTGCCCGCTGGACAACGCCGTCAGTCTCCCCCTGAGTGGCTCCTGACCTCATTTCGACTATCATTTCGTTTTCCGCATACCTCTTCGAACAGCGATATCGTTGCTATCAATGTATCTTTACACTCAAATAATACTGTGGCCACCCTGGTTAGTCAACCGGACATGCGCTGTTGATTGCCAGCCAGTGAATGAAACAGCCTGCATCTGGGCGCGGTGAAAATATGGCTGGCCGGGATATGCCGGAACAGGGGATTACTACTATGGGCATAAGCACGTGCGGCGGGTAACTGGTGGACTCCTCGGCTATGGGGAGTTGCCTCGGCGCCAGCTGAAAAGCTGTGACAGCTTGCGGTAGATCCTGGTTTCGCGGGTATAGCCCACGATTCCCTGCGGTACCAGCAGCATTACCATAACCAGAATTACACCCTGAACAAGTAGGCTGATACCGGCATACCTGGCGAGCAGGAAGTGCAAGAACACGGCGATAATAGTGCCAATAATTGGCCCCTCTATGGTACGCAGACCCCCGATAACAGTAGCCAGGATCATGGTCATGGTCCACCTGATATTGTAGGCGCTGATTGGCTCAATGTACCCTTGGTAAACGTAGAAGATGGCGCCAGCCAGACCGGTCACCACGGCACCGATAATGAAAACATTGAGCTTTATTCGGAAAACATCAACGCCGGAACTGGCGGCGGTGTCCGTATTGTCGCGAATTGCTGCCAGCCCCAGCCCCAGCTTGGAACGGAGGATCATGCGCATGAGGATAACTGACCCTATCCCGATGATGAGGGCAAACCAGTAAATTTCCGACATCGAGATTGCGGTCACCCCCTTTACCATATAGCCGGCACCACCGCCATGCAGCTCGCCACCGACTGGCCTCCAGAGGAAAAAAACCATCCTTAAAGCTTCGGGGACAACCAGCGTGCCGATGGCGAAATAGATACCGGCGAGCCTGAATACGGGATACGATATCAGCAGTGCAAATATCCCGCAAACGATTGCCCCGCCCAGTATCCCTACATAAAACGGGTAGCCGAGCCAGGTGGTTATTGCCAGGGTGTACCCTGCCAGTCCGATGAATGCCGCCTGGCACAGCGATATCAGTCCGCTGTAACCGGCAAGCAGGTTCCACATGTTGGCCATGGCCAGGTAGAGGAAAAAGAGGAAGATATAAAGGAGCCAGCTTTTGGGAGCTCCTATCACTGGCAGCAATGCCAGCACAACAATCAACACTACGGCGATTATCAGTCCTCTGCTCAATCGAGGAAGGGTAAGCTTCATTTTCCTCCTAGCGACCAAAGATACCTTGTGGTCTCACGGCCAATATGATGAAGACGATAACGTAGACCGCGAGCATCTGGGTAGCAGCACCGAAGTAATAAGCGGAGAGGGTTTGTGCCAACCCCAGTATAATGCCACCAACAAATGTACCCAGTATACTGCCCAGGCCCCCCAGGATGACCACACCGAAGGCAATAACCAAGAACGAGACTCCTGACTGGGGGGTAAACGGGAAGGTCAGTCCCAGAAACACACCGGCGATAGCGGTGATTGCCATAGAGATGGCAAAGGCAAAAGCATACATGCGTTCGGTATTTATACCCATGAGCTGGGCGGCTCTACTATCCTGAGAAGAGGCATTGATCGCCTTGCCCAGGTAGGTTCGTTTCATGAATTGGCTGAGGATAAGCATTACCAGCAGGGCGACGGCAAAGTCGATTACATAGATCAGCGGCAGGTGGAGCGGCCCGGCCCCGATGGATGCCAGGGAATAAGAGGTGGTCAGTCCGCGAGATAGCGGTGACCAGATGAGCTGGACAAGGTTTTGAATAATTATGGATAGCCCGAAGGCGATGATGAGTGGGGCTTCCATGGAAACATGGAAAGCCCGGTTCAAAAGATATTTTTGAATACCAAAACCGAGCACGAACAGGACCGGTACTCCTATGACCAGACCGATAATGGGGTCCATACCCAGGATGGTTAATATGGCGTACGCCAGGTAGCTCCCGAGAATGACTAAATCGCCATGGGCAACATTGATTAGCTTCATGACTCCGAAAACCAGAGAAAGACCCAGGGCGATTACTGCGTATAGCCCACCCAGCAGGATACCCATTGAGATTGGGGTGGTTAAATCAGCCAGATACTCTATCATTCGTTACGCATCCTGACCTATTTTATATACCGAAGTATGCCTTTTTAACCTCCTCTTCCTCCCGTAGCTCAGCGACTTCCCCGCTGAGTACAACCCGTCCCGTTTTCATGATATAGGCCCGGTCCGCCTCTTCGAGGCTTCGCCGCACGTTCTGTTCAACAAACAGGATGGTAATGCCCCGTTTTCTGATTTCCCGCAGGACTTTATATATTTCATTGATAACTATGGGGGCAAGACCGAGGGACATTTCATCAAGCAGCATCAGCTTGGGGTCTGCCATCAGGCACCGCCCGATGGCTAGCATCTGCTGCTCTCCACCGCTCAGCGTTTTTGCCAGCTGGCTCTTTCTCTCCGCCAGTATGGGAAAGAGCTCGTAGACCCTCTGCAGGTTCCCATTTTTGTTTAACCGTGCCCGTCCGTTATAGGAGCCTATGATGAGGTTATCCAGCACGCTCATACTGGGGAAAAGCCTTCTTCCTTCCGGGACCTGGGAAATGCCGCTGGCGACTATTTGGAAGGGGTTACGCGTGGCGATATCCTTCCCCTCAAACCGAATGCTCCCTTTGGCCGGATGAATGATACCCGAGACGGCATCGAGCAGTGTAGATTTACCGGACGAGTTAGCCCCAATCAGCGCGACAATCTCCCCCTTTTTTACTGATAATGACACACCCCAGAGCGCTTGAAAAGAGCCGTGAAAGACATCGATATTATCGACTTTCAGTAATAATTCTTCCTGTTTTTCCATCCTCAGAACCGGCCTACCGGAACCTTAGCCGAAGTAGGCTTCGATCACCTTTCTATCCTCCATTATCTCACCCGGCTTGCCTTCAGCGATTTTGGCGCCTTTATCCATAACGATAATCCGGTTCACCGCGCTCATCATAACCTTCATCACGTGTTCAATCAATATGATGGTGATGCCCATCTCGTTTACTCCCTTAAGGAGTTCCAGAACTTTGGGGATTTCCTCTTCGGTCAAGCCGGCGGCCACTTCGTCCATAAGCAGTAATTCCGGCTTGGTGGCTAAAACCCTGGCCAGCTCCAGTCTTTTCAGGGTGACCACCAGCATATCTTTCGCCAATGCGTCTCTTCGGTCAGCGAGGCCGACGGTTTCAAGTATCTGGTCAGCCTCTGTTTCCGCCTCGGCCCGGCTCATATTGCGACCATAAATAGCGGCTACCATAACGTTTTGCAGCGCACTGAGGTTGGTGAAAGGCTGAGGGATTTGATAGGTGCGGGTGATACCAAGATGGCAGATTTTGTGCTGGGGAATACCGCTTATGCTATGGTCTTTAAATTTTATTATTCCTGAGTCGGGGCTATATGTACCAGCGATAATGTTTAGCAGGGTGGTCTTGCCCGCACCGTTGGGGCCCATGAGACCCATAACCTCACCGGCGGCGACATCGAAACTCATGTTTCTTACCGCCACCAGTCCCCCAAAACTCTTGGTTACGCCAGAAATAGACAGAAGCGGTGCTGCCATTTCCTACCCTTACCACGCGAAAACTCGTGCTAAACTATTTGATTTACCTGCGTTCTGGGGAGAACAAGACGACAATTAACCGTTGATACACATTAACGGAAGTATATTCTATCGCTCTTGTTGGTGTCAAGCGAACCGTCCTCTAACAGTATTATTAACCCTGCCCTGTAGCCGCAATGACATTACCAATCGAGTTTACTATGTGGGAAAACCAGCATGGTTACCATTACTGCCATACTGGTTTTCCCAAGTCTATTATTTTTTTACTGCGTTGTCAAGTGACTCTCGTCAAATTTTTTTTTGTAGAGGCAGAGCGACACCAGACGGTTCTCCATACCTTCCATATTTTAATCATAGGGCATGGGGAATATAAACTGTGCCGATGGTGGCAGAAAGTCATGCTTGGAGAAGACTATCGGGCATTCCCATACGTGTGGCTGGTTTGTCTTCTGCCACTGTCCGAGGAACAATGGTATCCAGCTGAAGTGCATATCCGTGTCAAACACTACCCGATAATTAATGGTCATTAAGTCCGTTTCGGCGATAGCTTGATTGATTGCAGCTCCGTCAAGTGTGCCCGCTCTTTCCACGGCGTCAAACAGGATCTGCATTGGGGCATAGCCATGGCCGATACCCCGGTTTAACGGCTGGTTTTTGGCTGCACTCCATCGCTCTGCCAATGATTGCGGTGTGGTGTCGCCGATACCGGGGGCATCATATTCCGGGGCCCACCATATCTCGGTGCCGATACCCTGCGGCAAGTTGCCACCCCAGGAGGATACGTCTACATAGAATAGGGGCGCTCGGCCAATGGAGACTATCTTGGGCTGGAAGTCCATTGCTCGGGCCTGCTTCCACATGGTGCCGAAGTCAGGACCCGGCGCATTGCCCCACAGGATTTCAACGTTGTTATCTTTCCACTCCTGGACGACAGACGAGAAGTCAGTGGTGCCCAGCGGGACCAGACCCAAATTCTTGTCGGCACCGATAACTTCCAGGCCATACTCTTCGAGTAGTTTAGGGAACAAGGAATACCAGCCCCGGCCGTCCGGCTCATCGGTGGCAAACACACCGGCTACCTTGTCGGTCTGGTCAGCATACTCATCCAACTCCTGGAACCAGCTATTTTTGATGGTATATCCAGGCTTACCTTCTCTAAAGTCCCCCGCCGAGGGTGGGGTGGCGATGCCAAAACCGGCGAGCCAGGTGTATGGCCAGTTCCCTTCAGCTTCCTGCCGAGCCCCCATCCAGGGTTCCACAGGACCGCCACCAATTACGTGCGGAATCTTGTATCGGTCAGCCACGGTAGATATCGAGTTGTGCATCGAGCATGGCATGTCAGGGGATACCAGTAAATGCACCTTACTACTCATAATCAGGTCTTCGGCAAGAGTCCCTGACTTTATCGGGTCGCTCTCGCTATTGGCGGTCATGAGTTTGACGGGTAATTTCTTATCATACTCCTTTACATATATACCGCCTTGCGCGTTGATATCATCAACCGCTGCCTGCATTCCGAACAAATTACCCTCGCCGAAGCCAGCAAACATGCCGGTTAACGGCGCACTGGTGCCAATGCGGATTTCTTGAGGAGCTGCCGGCTCTGCCTCACCGCAGCTGGCGAGGAACAGGGCGCTTGCCAGGATAATGGTTAGAAATATAAACAGAACCCTTTTCATTATTATTACTTTCCCTCCCTTTCTATAGCCTGCAAGGATTCATCTCGCTGACCGTTTGCCTTTTCTATAGGCACCACCTCCTCGGTACACAATGGCATATTTCATGCCGGTGTGTCATCTTCAGTATCAATGCCGATAGTAGTACTTCGATTGTTAAATTATGGGGAGGTAATGGTACATACTGACAAGAAAGGGGGCTGTTACGCCTGTTTTTCTAAATGCTGTTTGGCTAAACATGGAGGATATTACACCAGTGTTATTTCAGGTGTTGGTTAAATGCCAGTGTAGCCCCTTTTTGGGTGTTTGTCAATGCCCTTTTAAGAAAAGCTGGTGTTCTCTTGAGTTCGGTTCAGCCGGTTCCTGGTGAGAGCTCGCGCCATGCCCCGGCAAGCAACGGTCTGAGAAAGACGAACCCCGCAGTCAATGCGGGGTTCACTCGGACAGGCATTATTACAGACAATGGTGGGCGGTACTGTACGATAGGCAGAACCTTTGATCTGTCTTTTTCACTTTAGCTGGGGAATAAGCTAAAAGCCTCTCCGCCTTTTAAAAAGTACCACACAAGAAGCGATAACAATTAGTACCCCTGCCACGATACCCGCCAGTATAATGATTTCATCAATCCGGGTCTTATCATCATCTCCCGGGGAAGCGACTGTTTCTTTGACCGAATTATCTTCGGATGAGAAACTTTCTGGCGAATCCTTCTTCTCTGTCGCCGGGACGCTCGTTTCCTTTACAGTATTATCAGGGGGTAAATTATTGGTTTTCTCATTGTCACCGGCTGTTTCCGGTTCGGCACTCCCGGAATTTTCTTCTGACGCGGGAGTAACGGCAAATTCAGCAAAATCCGCCATCAACGGGTCGAACACCATCCACTCCCGGGGGATTCCCTGGTTACCCTTTGCCTTCTCGCGGGCGAAGCACTCCTCGTCTATTACCCCCTCTTCTGTCTCACAAGAAAACCACCCCTTCTCCTCCCAGAGCCCGTCACGTTCGTTTATGGCCATCTTCTCGCGTATGGCTTCCGCCAGCGCTCCGCCGATTTTTACCTTGTTATTGTTTTCTATCCGGTTATTGGAGGAACGTTGAAACGGGATGCCGAACCATTCGCTCTTGATGGGCTGGCAGGGCAGGTCATCTAAATAGCCGACCAAATCGATATCATCTAGCGCTTCATCGACACTATAAAGCGTGTTATCATGGATGTAGTTATTATGGGATATACCAAGTCCGATGGCCCCGGGTATCTTAAAGGTAAGCACCTTGTTTTCATAAATCTCGGAATCGCGAATG
>CAYXWH010000062.1:0-8606 GCA_964468755.1 uncultured Dehalococcoidaceae bacterium | reverse complement strand
GACCGGCTGATAGTCATCACCCCTCCCCTGCGCCACCAGATACCGGCGGGTGGCATCATCCGCCGCAAAAAGCCCAACCTTGGCACCCGCTTCCACCGCCATATTGGCGATGGTGAAGCGCCCCGACATGGACAAGCGCTCGACGGTATCACCGCCGAATTCCAGTGACATGTAGGTAGCGCCATCGGCGCCAATCCGTCCAATCAGGTGCAGTATGATATCCTTGGCATAGACTCCTTCCGGCAACTCGCCGGATATTACCACCCTGATGGTCTCCGGGACCCGGAGCCAGGTCTTGCCCAGCGCCATGGCAATGGCTACATCGGAGGAACCCATGCCGGTAGCGAAAGCCGCCACCCCACCGGCGGTCACCGTGTGCGAATCAGCCCCTACGATGACATCCAGCGGTCGCGCCAGCGCTTCAGCGACTCTCTGGTGGCAGATACCACTGCCGATATCGGACATAATACACCCCGTCTGCCCGGCGAACTCCCGCAGCAGACGGTGGTCGTTGGACAGGCTGCTGCTGGGGCTGGGAGCGGCGTGGTCAGCAAAGAGGACCGTCCGCCCGGGATTGGCCAGGCTCTTAAAACCGCTTGCCTGAAACTGCCTCACTGTCAGCGGCCCGGTGGTATCCTGGACAAAGGCGAGGTCTACCGGCGCAATCACGATGTCACCAGCCTTTGCCTCATTCCCGGACTTCACACTCAGTATCTTTTCGGCTAATGTTTGCTTCATGGGCTCTACTCCCCGGCAAAATGGAGACACTATTTAAAAGCTTTCCCGGCACCCCAGCGGGTCACATGGGGATATTGCCATGCTTCTTAACCGGACGGCTTTCCTGCTTATTCTGCAACGCCTCAAGGGCGGTAATTATCCTCGGTCGGGTATCACCGGGCGGAATCACGGCGTTGATATATCCCATACCGGCAGCGACATACGGGTTATAGAACAGCTCCCGGTATTCCGCAATCTTCTCTTTTTCCCTGGCGGCAGGGTCATCGGCGGACTGTATTTCACTGCGGTGGATTATGGCAGCAGCACCCTCGGCACCCATCACCGCGATCTCCGCTTGAGGCCAGGCAAGGCTGTAGTCCGCTCCCAGGCTCTGACTGCACATGGCGATATACGCCCCGCCGTATGCCTTGCGGGTAACCAGCGTAATCTTGGGGACCGTCGCCTCGGCATAGCACCACAGGAGCTTGGCACCGTGCCGGATAATACCACCCCACTCCTGCTGGCTCCCCGGGAGATAGCCGGGGACATCGGCAATGGTGAGCAGGGGAATGTTAAACGCATCGCAGAACCGGATGAACCGGGTGGCTTTGTCCGAGGCATTAATGTCCAGGCAGCCGGCGAGGTAACCGGGCTGGCTGGCGACAATGCCCGCCACCTGCCCGTTGAAACGGGCAAAGCCGGTAATGAGGTTGCGGGCATATTGCCGGGACGGCTCCAGGAACTCCCCGTTATCCACTATGGAGCGAATCACGTCCTTCATATCGTAGCCCTGCCGCGGACTATCCGGTATGATACTATCCAGCGCCGGGTCAGTGCGGTCCGGGGAATCGGTGGGCGCGAGATAAGGCGGCTTTTCCTCATGGCTCGACGGCAGGTAACCGAGCAGTTGTTTAATCCCGTCAATCGCCTGCCGGTCATCATCGCTGACAAACTGGGCGACCCCGCTCTTGGTGCTGTGGGCAATCGCCCCGCCCAGTTCTTCATCCCCTATCTCCTCCCCGGTGACCTCTTTAATCACTCCGGGACCGGTAATGTACATCCGGCTGGTCTTCTTCACCATGAAAACAAAGTCGGTCATCGCCGGAGAATAGACGGCGCCACCGGCCGCCGGCCCCATGATTGCCGAAATCTGGGGGACAACGCCGGAGGCAGCGGAGTTACGGAAAAATATCTGCCCGTAGCCGTCAAGCGCGTTAATCCCCTCCTGGATGCGCGCCCCGCCACTGTCAATGAGACCGATGATGGGCACCTTGATACGCATCGCCATATCCATTACCCGGCATATCTTCCGGGCATGCATCTCACCCAGAGTCCCGCCCCGGGCGGTGAAGTCCTGGGCAAAGGCGCACACCGTACGTCCGTTCACCTTGCCATAGCCGGTAATGACACCGTCCGCCGGGATATCAACCCTGTCCATATTAAAGTTGGCGCAGCGGTGCCTGACGAACAAGTCCAGCTCCTGGAAGGTGCCCGGGTCAAACAGGAGGTCAATCCTCTCCCGCGCGGTCAGCTTGCCCGCGTCATGCTGTTGCTTGATGCGCGGGGCATTGCCTGCCTTTATCTCTTCTTCCCGCCGTACTAGTTCATTAAGTTTATCGTCCACAATGCTGACACCCTGCCGGAATGGTTAACACTACATAACCATGGCATACTCTCCATTTTACTTAAATCTTGGCTGGCGATGCAAACGGAGCCGAATCGGTCGACCGCTATCTCCAGCCGTTGCCCGTAACCACATGCCTGGAAGACGCATTTCCCCGGTATCCATGGAGTTGGTGCCAGAAGTACGGGGCAATCAATCCTCCAGCGAAGTTTCCTAATCAGCGAGAAAATGCTAGAATGAAGGCGGAATTTTCCAACCATACGACATTACGCTGGTGGTGCCCTATTGTTAAAGAGTCAACCGGTTCCGGCGCCCACCCGCTGCGGTACTACCGAGTTCCGCTGGGGAGAGCGCACCTATGTCATGGGGGTCTGCAACCTCAGCCCGGACTCGTTCTCCGGCGACGGGCTGGGTAATGATATCGAGGCGGTAGTGGCTCAGGCGCAGCGTTTTATTGCCGACGGGGCGGATATTATCGATGTCGGTGGTGAGTCCACCCGTCCCGGCATCGATCCACGGGCTATCGATGATACCGACGCCGAACTGGAACTGGTGATACCGGCGATTGAACGACTGGTCAATGAGATAACGGTCCCGATTAGCATTGACACCTATAAGTCAGCGGTGGCCAGCCGGGCCGTAACTGCTGGCGCCAGCATGATTAACGATATCTGGGGACTGAAGCGAGACCCCGGAATCGCCCGGGTTGCCGCCGAGACCGGCGTGCCCATTATCCTGATGGGCAACCAGCGGGATGCTCCGCCCCACACCGGCATTATGGCCAGGGTTATTTCCGACCTGGAGAGAAGTATCAGTCTCGCCAGGGAAGCCGGGGTGCCTGAGGAGAACATTATCGTTGACCCGGGCACTGGTTTCGGGAAAAGCCTGGAGCAAAACCTGGAAATCGTGAATCGTCTGGCTGAGCTGAAACGCCTGGGCAAGCCCATCCTGCTGGGCACGTCACGCAAATCGATGATCGGGCTGGTCCTGGACCTGCCCCCGGAGCAGCGGGTGGAAGGCACTGCCGCCACTGTAGCCATCGGCATTGCCAATGGTGCCGACATGGTACGGGTACACGATGTGAAGGAGATGGTGCGCGTCTGCCGGATGAGCGACGCTATAATAAGAAGGGGGAAAATCAGTGACTGAACCAGTGGAAATATATCTCGGACTCGGCTCCAATATGGGCAACCGCCTGGTATATCTGGAAAAGGCGGTCGACCTGTTATCGCAGCGGCTGCGGATGGGCAGCACTTCAACCATTTACGAAACCGACCCCATCGGCAATGCCGACCAGCCCCGCTTCCTCAATATGGTCTGCCAGGGCTTCACCCGGCTGGCACCTGAAGGGCTTCTGGCGCTGGCTAAAGGGATTGAAAGCAAGCTGGGCAGAACGGGAAGGACCAATGCTCCCCGCCCCATTGACATTGATATTCTCCTGTACGGGGCGCAGGTAGTAGACACTCCCCAGCTGGTGATACCGCACCCCAGGATGGCGGAGAGGCGCTTCGTGCTGGTGCCCCTGGCGGAAATCGCTCCCGAAATAACTCACCCCGTAAGCGGCCGCTCGTTCAGAGAACTCCTGGAGGACATCAAAGAAGAACAGGGCGTCTTCCCGCTGGAAAACGCCTGAGAGCAGAACCATGTATCAGATATCGGTTGAGAGGCACTTTGATGCCGCCCACTTCCTGCGGGGCTATAAAGGCCGATGCGAGGCACTGCATGGCCACCGCTTCAAGGTGGTAGCCACGGTACGCGCTGCTGAGCTTGATGACATCGGCCTGGCTTATGACTTTACCGAGCTCAAGCGGCACATGGATGACGTCCTGGCCCGTTTCGACCACACCTGCCTCAACGAGGTGCCGCCGTTTGACCGGATAAACCCCTCTTCCGAGAATATTGCCGCCACTATCTTTGCCGCGCTCCAGCCAAAACTGGCCGGGGCGCCGGTCTCGCTCACGGCTATTGAGGTCGGGGAGTCTCCCACCACCTGGATAACTTATCAGCCTGACTAGGGTTTCGACTCTGGCGGCAGCAGATTGGGGATGGTGTCCGTGATGGGATAGCTGACATTACAGGCGGGACAGAAGAGGGTGCCCTTCACCACCTCCGCCTCATTCTCCTCAACCACGGCAAGTTCCAGCTTGCCCTTGCATACCGGACAGACCAGGATATCCATCAGCTCTTTCTTCATAGTTATGATTATAGCACGATTTACCATTATTGTTTGGCGGTCATAACAACTTGCATCGCCTGAAGTGAGAGAGTAAAATGAAGCAGTTCGTGTTGCGTGAAGACTGGATATGGTTAATTACCCCGTCTTAGTACTGAACCAGGGCTACGAGCCGCTTGCCATTTGCCGCGCTCGCCGTGCCGTAGTGCTTATCTTCCAGGGCAAGGCGCAGATGCTGGAGAATGGTGTCGGCTTCATTCACTCCGCCAGAGAAACCTTCCCGTTACCGTCAGTCATCCGACTGGACTACTTCATCAAGCGACCCCACCGACAAAGAAAGATGACCCGCTTTGAGATTTTCAATCGGGACCGGTATACCTGCCAGTATTGCGGCAAACAGACCCGTCAGCTTACCCTGGACCATGTCATGCCCCGCTACCGCGGTGGTCAACACACCTGGGAAAACGTGGTCAGCGCCTGCACTGCCTGTAATCGACGCAAGGCGGGGAGGACCCCTCAGGAAGCGGGCATGAAATTATTCCGCCAGCCCGCTGCCCCCGGCGGCAACCCCCTGTTCAACATTCCCTACCACTACCTGGAAACCCAGCAGCAGTGGCACAAGTACCTGCCCCGGTCAGCGTAAGCCTCACCGGGCGGCACTCTTGGGTTTGGAGACCTCACTGAGTGGATATTCTACCGTGGCGCCACTCTCCAGTTCAACCATTACCGTCTCCTTGAGCGGGTTACCGCCGGCCACGGTCGCCATTCCCGATGGCGTGGAAACCTGCTGGCCTACCCGGGGCATCTTGCTCTTCATTTCCCGGTAGTTCTCGCTCTCGTAGCCCAGGCAGCACATCAATCGACCGCAAATACCGGAAATCTTCATCGGATTGAGCGGGAGTTCCTGCTCCTTGGCCATGCGGATGGAAACCGGGGCAAATTCGCTCAGGTAACTCATGCAGCACAGGGGACGACCACACCGACCAAAGCCGCCAATCAGCTTGGCTTCATCCCGGGAGCCTACCTGACGCAATTCCACCCGTACCTTGAGCTTGCCGGTCAACTTTCGCACCAGTTCACGAAAGTCAACCCTCTCCTCGGCACTGAACAAAATAGTAATCCGGTTCCCCTCGAGGTTGTATTCGGCAGTCAGCAGCTTCATGGGTAGCTGAAGCTCTTCAACGAGCTGGCCACATTCGCCGAGCGCCTCTTCCGCCTTGCCCTCAAGCTCCCGGATACGATCAATATCCTCCGTCTCCGCTTTACGCACCACCGGTTGCAGCTGCTCGGACAATTCACTGGCGGCTACCTGACCGGGAGCAATGACCACCTGCCCCATCTCCAGACCCCGGCTGGTCTTAACGACCACCGAGTCATTCACCTCAAGTTCAATACCGGACGGGTCAAAATAGTACACCTTGCCCGCTTTTCTAAAACGCACACCGACAATATCAGCCATAATCTATCGTTATCTGGCAGCGGAATGTTCCGCACTACCGCTCCCCTTTCCAGGCATATCGAGCATCAACACCTCCAGCGCCAACCTCGGATTCACATTCTGCCGGAGCTGCCTGCCAGCGGCGCGGATGCCATCGATAAACGCCTTTATCTGTGCCAGCGGATAGCCCTCCGCTATTCCGGTGAGGGTATCCAACCGGTCCACGTTACTAATTATATCACCGCAGTCCAGCTTAACCAACATCAAGTCCCGCCAGTAGTCAAGCCACAGGTCAAGCTCCTCGTAAACGGCACTCCGGTCCTGACTGAACTGATTCGCCAGCCGGGCAACATAGTCGAACCGTTTTTCAGTATCGGCAGCCATGAGTTGCCCCAATCGCTCGATAGATTCATCACGCTTTGGCAACACGCTTTCATCGGAACTGGCGGTTAGTGCCCACCCCGGACACCCATGTGAAAGCCGGGCCAGGAGACCGGCTCGCGGCTGCTCAACCCCTCGTTCGGTCAGGGCAGCCTCGATTTCCGCCGGAGACACCGGAACCATTTCCAGCCGCTGACAGCGGGAAACCACCGTTGCCGGCAGGAGGCGGTCATTGATGGTCAGCAGGATAAACATTACCCGGCCAACCGGTTCCTCCAGGGTCTTCAGCAGGCGGTTGGCCGCTTCGATAGATAACAACTCCGCCCCGTCAATAATAAATACCTTGCACTCGCCTTCAAAGGGAGGCAGGCTGGCGGAATGCTGCATCTGCTCAATCTGTCCGGTACTGATGAGCTTGGCTTCCTTGGCTTCTGATGAAGCTTCATCCTGTATCAAGCCGATAACCTGCACGTCAGGATGGGTCAGCGAAGCTATCTTCCGGCAGGATACACACTCGCCGCAAGGAGGCTCACCAGACGGGCAGTTCAGCGCCTGAGCCAGATTGAGGGCGAGCGTCATCTTGCCGACATGGCAGGGGCCCACCAAGAGATAGGCATGTGCCAGCGAGCCTGTCGCCAGACTGCGCTGGAGCCGGGAGACAACCCGGTCCTGTCCTACTATTTGCCACACGTAGCATCTCCATAGTATACCGGTCAACGATTACACGTCGTACCGGATAATGTCGTCAACGGTTTCTCGGCGGCGGATAAGGCGGGCTTTACCTCCCCCCACCAGCACCACCGCCGGTTTGAAGGCAGCGTTATAATTACTCGCCATCGGCAGGCAATAAGCTCCGCAGTCGGCTACGGCAATGACGTCACCGTCAGAGACCAGCGGTAAATCAATGTCCCGAATCAGTATGTCGCCGGACTCACAGTACTTGCCGGCGATAGTCACCGTTGCCGCTGTCTCAGCCAGCATCTTGTTAGCCACCACCGCTTCATGCCGGGCACCGTACAGGGCGGGGCGGATATTATCGCCCATGCCGCCGTCGACGGAGAGGTAACCGCGGACTCCCGGGATATCCTTCATCGCCCCGACCGTATACAGGGCTATTCCCGACCGCCCCACTATCGACCTCCCCGGCTCGATGACAAGCCGCGGTAGTGTCAATCCCAGCTCACGGCACCGGCCGGTGAGCAGCGGGGCTATCACCTCGGCATAGGCGGCAACCGGCGGGGACGGACTATCCAGGGTATATTGAATGGCAAAGCCGCCGCCGATGTCCAGCTCCTTTAGCTCAAAGCCATGTTTTCGCTTCATACCGGCAGCGAAATCGAGCACGATTTCCAGAGCCTGCTGGTACGGCTCAATCTCGAAGATAAGCGACCCGAGATGGAAGTGCCAGCCAAGCAGACTCAGGTGCGGCGATGATAGTGCCTTGACCACCGCCCTTTCCCATGTCGACAGGGTAAAACCAAACTTACTATCAATAGTGCCGGTGGTATTGTACTGGTGGGTATGCGGGTCGATACCCGGCGTCAACCTCAGCAGGATGTCAGCCACGCTGCCTCGCTCACCGGCAATCTCTTCCAGCATATCCAGCTCGTGAATATTATCCACCACGATGCGCCCCACCCCCCACTCCAGAGCCTGGCGTAGCTCCTCAGCCGACTTGTTATTGCCGTGAAAGTACACCTTTTCCATGGGGAAACCGGCGGCGCGGGCGATGCCCATCTCGCCACCGGAAACCACGTCCAGTCCCAGCCCTTCTTCATCCATGAGGCGCGCCAGCGCCTTATTGATAAAGGCTTTACTGGCATAGACCACGGTGGTGTCGGGATAGCGCTGACCGAATTCCCGCTTGAACTCGGCGCACTTGCCCCGCAGACCGGCCTCATCGAAGACATACAGGGGCGTGCCAAACTCCGTTACCAGCGCCGGACAGTCGCAGCCGCCGATAATCAGGTGGCCGTCCGCATTCACCTCGGCCGTCACCGGGAAAAGAGTAAGTTTATCGGTTCCGTTGGTCATGGCTGCTTCACCTCAACAATTCAATTAATGTTAGCAGCGACCGAGAGTCAAGTCAATTGAGGCGAAAAGACGACGAAGGAAGGAACTTCCCGGCTTCTCGTTACCAGGAGCACGCTACCTCATTTTATTTTTTATTGCCGGTAGACTTCGGCCTGACCGGCCACCCCAAATACTATCTGGTCGGATGGACCCGCCCGCAGCGAGGGCACCTGACCATCTCCCCTTTGAACTTGGGGGGC
>CAYXWH010000061.1:4262-9053 GCA_964468755.1 uncultured Dehalococcoidaceae bacterium | reverse complement strand
AACACTGAACGCCATATTATCTCCCATGTATGAGCACCTACAGAAGCAAGAGACTGAAGCAACGCACCACCAGCAACAGCTAACACACCCTCGCCAAACCACATAAAACGAGCTGTTGTCTGCGCCTTAATAGTTTCTCGCCATGCTCTACCACAAGAACTTTGATCAGGAGGGTATTCCATGCCTCTATTCTACCAATTTGAGTTTTTGCGTCAAGTATTTAATTAAGAAACAAATATAATTATGTAAACTACACTCCCGCCATCATCCCCTGGCTACCGGAATCGGAATCAGGTACATGGTATCACCCTCACCATGCTCCTTGATTAGCTCCGCGTGCATGAGCACGTTGAGCTGGGGGTCAAGGTCACCGGCGGCAAGGTGGAATTTGTCCTGTATCTCTTCCCGGGTCACCTTGCTGTTTCGCTTGATGAACTCATAAATCGCCTTCTCGGTTTCTGTCAGGCTGTCTTCTCCCCTTCTCTCCGACACACGCCTCTCCCGGCTTGACAAATAGCTTGCCCAGGGGTCACATTCCTTCTCCGGTGATATTGCCTTGATGTAACATTCTTCGCACAGGGTTTGTTCCCGGTAGGTATATATACCATCAGCCGTGATTTCCTGCCCGCAACGCTGGCACTTCATGACTGTTACCTCCCTGAATTGATTGGTAAGAAATATAAATAGTACCACCATTCAGGTGTTTCGGCAACAGATTTTACCTCTTTTCCCACTATCTTTTGGTTACTGTTTCCGGCTAGAAGCCGCTTACCTTGCTGGAAGCCGCTTACCTTGCTGTTGGATAGCGATGACGGTAAAATGTACCTGTAGATAAGTTTGATGGGGAGGCATAGTAATGTCCATTAACCAAGCAAAGGTCAGGGCTCTGGGCAAGCAGGTAAGCCAGGAAACGTTAACGGCTGACCTGGAGCGATACTGCCAGCTCGCCCGGGAAATGGGAGCTTCGGATGCCGTCGTTATACCGGCCAGCCATGTCACCATAGATGAGCGGGTAAGGCTGAAGTGCCTGGTACCGCGCTGTCTCCGTGCCGGAGAAACCCCGAACTGCCCGCCATACGCACCGGACCTTGACCTTATGCGCCGTGCTGTAGAACGCTTCTCCCGGGCAATACTGCTCAAGTGCGACGTAGAAGCGGTAGAGCAGTATGACCCTAGGAATGCCAAGACCAGGGAAGAAAGAAGGAAAACACTCTCCTTTCACCGGAAGAGCGCCGAGGTGATCTCCCGGTTGGAGACTCAGGCATACCAGGACGGCTACCATCTGGCTATGGGGTTCGGGGGTGGTTCCTGCAAGGACTACCTGTGTAACGGGCAGGTATGCCAGTTTCTGGATAGCGGACGGTGCCGGTTTCCGCACCGTTCCCGCCCGGCAATGGAAGCCGTCGGCATTGATGTCATCGACCTGGTCAACCGGGTGGGCTGGGAAGCGTACCCGCTGCTGGACAACCTCAGTGAAGTACCCTGCGCCATAACTGTAGGCATTGTTTTTATTTACTGAAGCGAGGTAAAAATGACACAGGACATTATCGAGTTAACCGAGCAATATCTTTCCGACGACCCTGCCCGGTGGGGCAAGCTGTCGAGTACCATCCAGTGGCGACGAATGCAGCTTATGCTTATGAGAGAAATACTCATCGAATTAAGGAAGCTGAACCAGAAGCCGGCTGGCTGAAGGACACGAGTTTTCTATTGTAGCAACCGGACTATACGCCTGATTTTTCTCATGGCTGGTCGAGCGAGTTTCTTACCCCGGTGACGAAATCCCTGACGGCTTCCAGTGAGTTATCGGCTTCCATGAGCTGTATTATACGGCTGCCGACAATCACCCCGTCAGCCATATTGACGACCTGTCTTGCCTGCTCGGCGGTGGATATGCCAAATCCCACGCAGATTGGCTTACCGGTCACCTTCTTTACCCTGGCGATAAAATCTCCCAGGTCTTGAGGTAACGTATCCCTGGTTCCGGTAACCCCGCTGACGGAAACAAGGTAAATAAATCCCTTAGACCTTTCCGCAACCAGCCGGATACGCTTTTCAGTACTGGCGGGCGACAGGAGATACACAAGGTCAATATTGTACTCGCCGGTGGTGGCTTCCAGCTCCACGGCTTCCTCCGGGGGTAAGTCAGGGATAATCAGACCGCTGACTCCGCAGCGAGCACAGTCGCGGCAAAACGTTGCCGTGCCATAGCTATAGACCGGATTGAAATAGGTCATAAATAGCAGCGGTATATCGACTTCCCGGCTCAATTGCTCCGCTGTTTCCAGGCACAGGTGAGGGGTAACACCGTTCTTCAAGGCATAGTAGCTTGCCTTCTGTATCATGGCGCCGTCAGCGAGGGGGTCGGAGAAAGGGATACCAAGTTCTACCATATCGCTGCCGCAACGAGCCAGCAGCGGCACAATTTTACGGGTGGCTTCCAGGCTGGGATAGCCGACGGTCACATAAGGAATGAGCGCCGGGTGCCCTTTCCGGTGAAAGACCGGAGCAATGTAGTTCATAGCTTCGCCCCCAGCGCTTCCGCAACAATATCCATGTCTTTGTCGCCCCGACCGGACAGGTTGACCACGATAACCTGATTCTCGTCCAGCGTGCTGGCGAGTCGCGAGGTATAGGCAATGGCATGGGCTGGCTCCAGAGCCGGGGTAATACCCTCGGTCTGGCACAGCAATTGAAATCCCTCAAGCGCTTCAATGTCGTTCACGGCAATATAGCTTGCCCGCCCGCTGTCCTTGAGATAGCTGTGCTCCGGCCCAACGCCGGGGTAGTCCAGTCCCGCCGAAATACTGTGGGTTTCCCGGATCTGCCCGCTGCTGTCCTGAAGAACATAGGATTTTGACCCGTGCAGTACCCCTACCCTGCCCGCCGCCAGCGAAGCGGCGTGCTCTACGGTAGCCAGACCCCGTCCCCCTGCCTCCACTCCGATGAGTTTCACACCGCCATCATTTATGAATGGATAGAACAGACCAATGGCATTACTGCCCCCGCCGACACAGGCAATGAGATAGTCAGGCAGGCGGCCCAGCATGTCCAGGGCCTGCTGGCGGGTCTCTCTACCGATTACCGACTGGAAATCACGTACCATCAACGGATATGGGTAAGGGCCCACCACCGAGCCTAGCAGATAGTGGGTGGTGCTCACATTGGTTACCCAGTCCCGTATTGCCTCGTTGATAGCATCCTTGAGGGTACGGCTGCCGGTGGTAACCGGTCTTACATCGGCGCCCAGTAATTTCATGCGAAAGACATTGAGCGACTGTCGGTGCATATCTTCCTCGCCCATGTAAATCACACAGTCCATCCCGAGCATGGCGCAGACAGAAGCTGTCGCTACTCCGTGCTGCCCGGCTCCGGTCTCGGCGATGATTCTTCGTTTGCCGATTCTCCGGGCAAGCAGTCCCTGCCCCAGCGCATTATTAATCTTATGGGCGCCGGTATGCGCCAGGTCTTCTCTCTTGAGCAAAATCCGGGCACCCCGGCAGTGGTGGCTTAGCCTCAGCGCCGCGTAGAGTGGCGTGGGTCTCCCTGAGTAGTCGCGTGACAATGACTCAAATTCAGTCCAGAAACCGGCATCAGCCGAGGCTTCCTTATAGGCTGCCGACAGCTCATCCAGGGCAGGTACCAGTGTTTCCGGGATAAACCGCCCTCCGAAGCTTCCGAAATACCCTTTACTATCCGGTAACAATAAAAATACCTCCTCTGGTATTGTTTTTTCCCGTTACGCCTCTATTGTGCGTGCTGCCTCCACCGCTTCAATAAAAGCCCTTATCCGGGAAATATCTTTTTTACCTGCGGTCTCAACGCCGGTGGACACATCGACACCCCAGGGTCGTACCTCTTTGATTAAGTGCCCTACATTAGCCGGGGTAAGCCCTCCGGCAACCATTACCGGGAACCGGGCGGATATCTCCCGGGCTAACTGCCAGCTAAACGGTTGTCCTGTCCCGCCATAAGCCCCTCCGTTGCCGGTATCCAGCAAGCAGACAAGCTCGCTTTCCGGGCGAAACCGATAGCCCATCTGAATCCGGTGTAACACCTGCTCGGCTCTGGTACCGGCTGACACGTGAATAACCTTGATTAACGGTCGTTCAATCTGCTTGCAGTAGCGCCAGGTCTCATCACCGCTCAGCTGTACCCGGTCCAGCTGGCAGCAGCCAGCAATATAATTTACCTCCGGTGCCGGAGCATTCACAAAAACGCCTACTATCGCCGGGTGGTGCTTTAGACCGCGAACCGCCTCAACCACCGGTAGCGCTTCCTCCAGGGATACCTGACGCCGACTGGGAGCGAAGACCAGCCCCAGGTAATGGGCACCGGCTTGAGATGCGGCTAGACCGGTTTCCACCTCGCGTATTCCGCAAATCTTTACTCTGGTCACAGTAGCTCCTTCATCCTGGCGGCGATGTCCGGTGCGGATAGCAGCGTTTCACCGATAAGAACGGCATCAAACCCCAATTGGCTTAGTTCTTGGATATCATCGTGGTCTCTTATACCGCTTTCACTGACCACAATACGGTCCTGCGGAACAAGCGGGCGGAGTCGCCGGCTGGTAGCCAGGTCAACAGTGAACGTGCCCAGGTCACGGTTATTGATACCGATGACCCGGGCGCCACTCTCCAGTGACATTTCCAGCTCGGCCTCATTATGCACCTCTACCAGGCAACTCATCCCCAGTTGGTGACTCAGCTTCAGCAGTTCCTTTAGCCCTTCGTGCTTGAGGATAGCCACAATAAGCAGCAGGCTGTCGGCTCCGCAGGCTCGCGATTCATA
>CAYXWH010000061.1:0-4162 GCA_964468755.1 uncultured Dehalococcoidaceae bacterium | reverse complement strand
CTCCGCCAGCTTGAAGCGGCGCTTCCGTTCCTCAAGCATGCTGCGGTTTTCGGCAACTATCCTGTTCAGCACCACTTTATGCCTCCCGGCCCAGGCTCTGGCTATAGGCAATAAGCTTTTCCAGTTTGCCCCGAGCCTTACCGCTATCAATAATTTCACCGGCGAGAGCGACTCCCTGCTGTAGCGATGTTACCCTGCCCCCGACCACCATGGCGGCGGCGGCATTCATCAGCACTACATCCCGTCGCGGCGTCCTCTCGCCGTCCAGCACCCGGCGCAGCATCGTGGCATTCTCCTCCGGCGTACCGCCGCCGAGTTCGTGAGCCGGTGCCCTATTGAAGCCGAAGTCCTCAGGTGCCACGTAAAAATTGTTTATTATTCCTTCTCTCCCAAGTTCCCACATTCGGGAGCTATCGGTGATTGAGATTTCATCGATTCCGTTCAATCCGTATACCACCAGTGCACGTTTTATGTCAAGTTGACGCAGGGCGAGGGCAATCTTTTCTCCCAGAGCTTCGTCAGGCACGCCAATGACCTGGTATTCCGCCCGGGCGGGATTGGTCAGCGGCCCCAGAATATTGAAGACGGTTCGGACGCCAATTTCACGCCGCGCTGCTGCCGCATATTTCATCGCCGGGTGGAACGAGGGGGCGAACATGAACCCCATCCCCACCTCCCGCAGGCACCTCTGCACCTGTTCGGCAGTGAGGTCGATACGTACCCCCAGTGCTTCCAGCACGTCGGCGCTGCCGCATCGACTGCTCATCGCCCGGTTGCCATGCTTGGCAACCTTTATCCCGGCACCCGCCGCCACCAGGGCCGCCGCCGTGGATATATTGAAGGTGTTGGCGTTATCGCCTCCGGTACCGACAACATCAATCACCGGCTCATCGGTCATTACCGGGACTGCCCTGGCTCTCATGACTTTCGCCAGTCCGGCTATTTCATCCGTTGTCTCCCCTTTTATTCTCAGGGCGGTGAGAAAGGCGCCAAGCTGCGCCGGGGTAACCTCGCCCTCCATTATCTCCGCCATCACTGCAGACGCCATTTCCATGTCGAGCGAATCTCCGGACACCAGTGCCGCAATAGCTTCCCTAATCATGGCTATACGTCCCATACAGGTAATTTTTTAAGATATCCTTGCCGGATTCGGTCATAAAAGACTCCGGGTGAAACTGCACTCCCGCCACCGGGTACCGGCGGTGCCGCAGCCCCATTATGGTGCCGTCATCCGTCCAGGCGGTTACTTCCAGGCAGTCGGGCAGTCCTTCCCGCTGCACTACCAGCGAGTGGTAGCGAATGGCGGAAAAGGGGTTGGGTAATCCGGCAAATAGACCCCCTCCGTTGTGGTATATCAGCGATGATTTACCGTGCATGATATCCCTGGCACGGGTAATCACACCGCCATAGCTGTAGCCGATGCACTGGTGCCCCAGGCAGACACCGAGTACCGGCAGCAGGCAACCAAAGTGCTTGATAACCGCATTGGAAATACCCGCCCGTAGCGGCGTTGACGGACCGGGCGAAATGACTATCCGCTGTGGCTTCATCCGCTCAATATCTTTCAGAGTGGCTTTATCATTGCGCACGGTCACCACATCCTCGCCCAGTTCACTCAAATACTGGAACAGGTTGTAGGTAAAGCTATCATAGTTATCAATCAGTAGCAGCATGGCTTTCTTCCGGCGTTGAATTGTTTTTCTCAGCCTGGCTCACCGCATTCAGCAGCGCGCGCGCCTTGTTCATCGTCTCTTCATATTCATTTCCGGGTGAACTATCATAGACAATGCCACATCCAGCCTGGGTATAGGCAACTCCCCCGGTTGCCAGCATCGTCCTGATGGCTATCGCCATATCCATATTGCCGGAAAAGGAGAAATAGCCGGCAGCACCGGCATAGGGGCCTCGTTTCTCATTTTCCATCTCGGCAATGATTTCCATTGCGCGTACTTTGGGGGCGCCGGAGACCGTGCCGGCGGGAAAGCAGGCGCGCAGGGCATCAATGGCGCTCATATCGGGGCGCAGTCTGCCCTGAACCTGGGTTACCAGGTGCATCACGTGGGAATAGCGCTCGACATCCATCAGTTCGCTTACCCGGACCGTGCCCGGCTGGCTGACTCTCCCGATGTCATTACGTCCCAAATCAACCAGCATGATGTGCTCGGCGCGCTCCTTCTGGTCGCTGCGGAGCTCCTGTTCCAGTCGGGCATCTTCGGCGGCGGTGCTTCCCCGTGGCCTTGTCCCGGCGAGGGGGCGGGTCATCACGGTGCCGTCTTCCACCCGCACCAGAATCTCCGGTGACGCCCCGATGACATGAAAGTCGATACAGTCCAGGTAGAACATGTAAGGCGATGGATTGATGGTGCGCAGCGCCCGGTAGATTTCAAAGGGAGCCACATCAGTCCGCTGGGCCAACCGCTGCGAAAGGACTACCTGAATGGCTTCACCGTCAGTGATATACTCCTTGACTTTGCGTACCATGCCCTCAAACTCTTCCCGTGAAACGTTGGCGGCAAGCCGTCCCGGATTGCCGGAGCTACGGCTAGCTTCCGGTTGACGGCTTGAGGGAAGCGGCTGGTGCAGGCGCTCCACCAGCCCGTCTATTTTATCGACTGCCTGCCGGTAGGATTGCTCTATATCCCCGTCGAGACGGACATGGCTCATCACCATAATCTTGTGGGTCACGTGGTCGAAGACGAGCAGGGTGTCCACGAACATGAACAGGGCTTCGGGGAGACCCAGCGGGTCACTCGCCGGTGAGGGTACTTCCTCGAAGCGGGTGACCGTTTCGTAAGACAGGTAGCCCACGGCACCGCCACAGAAGCGGGGCAGACCGGGTAACGGCTCTATATGGTACTTGCTCAGTTCCCCGGCGATGAGTTGCAGGGGGTCAGTACGGTCTCCGGCAGTCGTGCTCAGCACCCGGTACGGCTCGGTGCCGATGAAGCTGTAACGGGCGAGTCGCTGACCGCCCTCGACGCTTTCCAGCAGGAAGGCATAGCTGCCGCGGTGAATCTTGAGGAAGGCGGACACCGGCGTCTCCAGGTCGGCAATGATTTCCCGGTATACGGGTATCATGGTGCCCTGACCTTTGTATTTTTTTATTTCGTCCAGTTGCGGGTAGTACACGTTACCCTGCCTCCGTCATGACCCAAATAAAAAACCCCTCACCCATAGGGGCGAGGGGCAAATCCTTCGCGGTGCCACCCTAATTGATTGCCTGTCCGGCAACCATCTCTATCAGGTACGACCCCGGCTCTCCGGGATGATACCCCGGGCTCTGATAACGGTGCCCTTTCCGTCACAGCCTACTCAAGGTACCCTTTTTCGGCTTGCAGCTCCCGGGTCCATTCAGCCTCTGCGCCGGCGCCGGCTCACACCTTACCCGGCTCTCTGAGCTTCGCTGGAGGCTTACTAGTCCCGTTCCCAGCCTTTACCTTATTATTTTATCTGAGTATAAACGGATAAATATTCTCCTGTCAAGTTATTGTGGATAAAAATGGTGATGGCTTTCAACTACGCCATTTGGCTGAGCGTTCTGATTACGTTATTATTCTGCTACGTCAAGCAAAGGCTTTACGTATTGTTAAATAGTACTGCCTTTGTAATCAAGACCGGAGGACAGGCAATAGAGCGAAGGGGAGCCACCCCGAATAATTGGAGCAAATATATTTATCCCATCATGGATTTCATAACTTCCGCCACTTCATCTACCGACAATACAGGGTATATTCGGATCGTAATATAGGGTGAAAACTGCATTGTATTTCTTAATGAATCCATTGCAGTACCTTCACTTATTGCATATCCAGCACCACCTCCAGCATATATTCCCCAATCGCTTATCTGACCTTCATCTAACATTTTTTTAGTCATCTCTACTTGCTTCCAACGTAATGCGGCTATCTCTTTGGGGTCATGAGGCATTTTGCTACTATCAATTTCCCACAGGTTGATAAATTTAGACATTTTCATCCTCCTTTCAGTAAACATTAGTTACACAGGCTATAAGTAAGCCTTGCAAGTGGTACTTTAATTGCTTCTATTAAACAGGCATTACCGCCTTAAATACAATAACCGACCATATTTCAGGTCGGTTTCACTGTTGGCTCTCCGCCACCCAAGTGACCAGATACAGATGGCGGGTCACTGCCCCCCACTT
>CAYXWH010000060.1:0-9151 GCA_964468755.1 uncultured Dehalococcoidaceae bacterium | reverse complement strand
GGCATGACGACGTGGAGGTAATTGTCGGCTCCCACCGGCTTGATGAGTCCGGGACTTGATGGATTAGTGGTCTCCAGGGCTACCTGCGATTCCTGGAGCACATTGAGGACATCGGTAAGATACTTGCCGTTAAAGGCAATCTTTGACTCATCACCCTCCACGGTAGCATCGATTTCACCGACGTCGTCGCCGATTTCTTCAGAGCGGGCCGAAACAGTGACTTTACCCGGCACCAGTTCGCTGCCCGGCGTTATCATCAGGCGGACAATGCCGCTGCCGTCGCGGGCGAAGATGGAAGCGGTCTTGGTGGCTCTCAGGAACTCGGCAACATTAACCACCATCTTGGTTTGATAGCTTTGCGGGATGAGCTGCGTGTAATTGGGGAAATTACCCTGAATAAGCTGAGATACCAGCTCAATATTTTTCAGTCGAAAGAGTATCTGGCTCTTGTTTGGGTTCAGGGTTATTTCAATGGCTTCTTCCTCTTCGGGCATAAGACGGTTTAGCTCGGCAAGGGTTCGGGCGGGAATGATAATCTCGGTCTGCTGGCTCACCGATTTTGCCAGGGGTAGCTTGAAGACGGCCAGTCTGAAGCCGTCAGCCGCGGCCAGTGTCAGTACATCGCCCTCAAAACGGGCATTAACACCGGTGAGTACCGGACGGGACTCCTCAATAGCGGCAGCGAATGCCACCTGGCTGATGCCCCGGTGAAGCGAGTTACTGTCAATCGAGGTGGTGATACCTTCGTCAATACTGGGTATCGGCGGAAAGTCCTTGGCGTCAACTCCACTGATACGGGCTTCAAAGCGGGCGCATTTTAGTTCCAGGGTCTTGGTGCTGGGAGAGAGATAGAGGTCAATTCGCTCACCGGGTAGGGAGCTGACAAATTCGGTAAGAAGTTTGGCGGGGATGGTGATTATCCCTTCTTCTTCTATCTTGGCGCCAATCCAGCAGCTAATTGCCATTTCCAGATTGGTAGCGACAAGTTTCAAGCGTCCCTGGTCAGTGGCGAGCAGGATATTATTGGTTATAGGGAGGGTAGTTCGTGTGGCAACGGCTCTGCCTACCACATTGAGTCCCTTGTTCAAATTCTCCTGAAGACAGGATAGTTTCATGATTCACCCCCAAACAGCAGTAACTAGTGGTGTTGTAGTATACTACAATAATCAATTCTATTCAAGGGTGATGGTACCGCTTTTACCGCCACTCTTGCTGACCAGGCGGATGTTCTCGATTGTCATGCCACGGTCTACCGCTTTGCCCATGTCATAGATGGTCAGTGCGGCGACGGCGGTGGCAGTGAGCGCCTCCATTTCCACCCCGGTTTTACCGGTGCTTGTTACCGTGGTGCGAATTTCAATGGTGTTGTTTGACTGGTCCACGTTGAAGTCAACGGTAACATCGCCGATAAGAACCGGGTGGCAGAGAGGTATCAGGTGGGGGGTTTGCTTGGCAGCCATGATACCGGCTAACCGGGCGACGGATAGCACGTCTCCTTTCTTCAGTCTGCCCTTTGTAATCAGTTGCAGGGTGGAGGCGTGCATTCGAACCAGTCCTCTGGCTACCGCCTCGCGCCGGGTATCCGGTTTGTGGCTCACATCCACCATGCGGGGTAGACCTTGTTCGTCAAGATGGGTCAGCTTCTCCATAATTAACCACCTATTTGCGAGAAGTTCCGTCCTTGAGGTGCCAAACCGCTGGCCAGATGGTGGCCGCGCGGCTTACGGGCAGTCGCTTCTTGGATTAGTCGCTTTAATGCCTCCGTGGATGCCCCGTTGCGCAGGGCGTGTTTGACGTCTATTTCTTCATCGCTCAAGAGGCAGGGGCGTAGCCCGCCGTCGGCGGTCAGCCGGAGCCGATTGCACTGGAAGCAGAAGTGCTCGCTCAACGGTGTGATGAAGCCAATGGTACCTGTGGCATCAGGCAGGCGGAAATACCTGGCTGGACCATTCCCGGTTGATGTGGCGCATGGTTCCAGTCGGCCCAGTTTTTCCAGGCGCTGCCTGATTTGGCTAACCGGGACAAATCGAGAGTTGGTAACTTCACTGCCGGCACTGGGCATCAGTTCTATGAAACGCACGTGCCATTCCCGGTCAATAGTCCTGGCAGCGAAGTCAGTTATTTCATCGTCGTTTATCCCCGCCATCACCACCATGTTGATCTTAACCGGGTTCAGGCCGGCCGCCTTCGCGGTGGCAATGCCGTGCAGGGTGTCTTCCAGATTGCCGCAGCGGGTAATCTGCCGGAAGCGGTCCGGCTGGAGCGTGTCCAGGCTTACGTTGACTCTGTGCAGTCCGGCAGATTTCAGCTCGGCGGCATATGGTGCCAGCAGGGTACCGTTGGTGGTGAGCGAGATATCATCAAAAACGTCCAGGTCAGCCAGCATTTGAATCAGCCGGGGCAGTCCGGCTCTTACCAGCGGTTCGCCACCGGTAAGTCGGATCTTGTTGATACCCAGTTCCGCAGCCGCGGCAGCAATATTTCGGATTTCCTCGTAACTCAGGATTTGCCTGTGCGGGATTGTGGGAATGCCCTCGTCGGGCATGCAGTAGATGCAGCGCAGATTACAGCGGTCAGTTACCGATATGCGCAGATAATTTATTGGTCGCTGGAATGAGTCAGAGAGTCCGGTCATGGTTTCTTCTTCTTCCTTCTCTTACTTCCATTATACCTTTTTCTGGAGTCCGGTTAATAACTGGCAGGCTTTTCTGGCGGCATGTCCCCGGTGGCTGACCTGGTTCTTTAGTTCCAGCGTTAATTCAGCCATCGTCTGTTCCACCTCGGGCAGGTAGAATACCGGGTCGTAGCCAAAGCCCGCGGTGCCTTTTGGGGTAAGGGTGATTATTCCCTGGCACTCTCCCGGGCACAGGGTCACCGTGCCGTCAGGTCTGCCGATGGCAATGACGCAGCGGAAGCGAGCCGTGCGTTTCTCCCAGGGCACGTCCTTGAGCCTGGACAGTAAGTAGTCAACCCGTTCCGCATCAGAGACGCCTTCTCCGGCGTAGCGAGCGGATAGGTGCCCTGGCTCACCACCCAGCGCGTCAACTTCCAGTCCGGAATCATCGGCAAGGGAAAGAAGACGGCTCCGGGCAGCGAAGGCTTTTGCCTTGATGGTGGCGTTTTCCTCCAGGCTGTTGCCTTCTTCAGGCACGGAAATGGCGATGGCTAACTCCGCCGGGGTGACCACCCGGTAAGGCAGGTCACGGAGCAGGCTCCGGTATTCATGAACCTTGGCGGAGTTATTGGTCGCCAGCAGCAGCTTCTCAGGCAAGGTCAGTAAAGCGTCCCTTCAGCTTTTTCATTACCTGAGGCATGGTGGTATATTCCATCTCCTCGAGGGGAAGGCGGTGTGGCTCGAAAGGCCCGTGGCGGCGCATCATGTCCGCCATCTCGTTTGCCTGGTGGCGGGCCAGGTTGAATGCCTTGTCATCAAACAGGTCACGGGGACCTACCAGTTTACCATCGCATAACTGGAAACCAAGGCAGATAACACGGGGGGGCCCATCAAAGCGCGAGGGCGTGCTGTCCTTGACCGCGACCGGCATAAGCGGGCCCATGTGGGAACCGCGCATCCAGCCCTCGACCAGGATGGGGGCGGCAAACGGTTCCAGCACCTCACCCACTGCCGGGAATGTTCCCTGAGCGCGGACAATGCATACCGGGTCGTCCTTGCCCACGTAGCGGCCGGCCATCAGTGACAGGCGCTGGGTGGAGGAAACGGCGGCAATGTCACCGGTGTCTCGGTGGTAGACCGCCTTGACCACGAAACGTGATGGTGCCCCGATGAGCACCAGCATATCGTAAATCTCTTCGGGAGAGTTAAAAACAATCTTCTGGTGTTCCTTGATGTCATGGACTTCAAAGGAAAAACCGTTGTGCATGTTGGCGGCAATAACCAGCCCGATGGTGTTAAACGGGTCAGCGAACATCTTGTAGAGCGGCATATTCCAGGCTCCGGACGAGGTCTTGTCCGCCATGAAGATGATGACCGGCTCGGAACTGCGTTCTTCCAGTTCCATCTCGGCTGTCCCCGGCCCCATTCCCTTGATGTTGCCCGAAAAAGCGTCAGACAATAAGTCCTGGCCGGCACCGTAGAGCTTTAACTTCTTGGCAAGTTCCGTGCACGTGGTAAAGGTATCCCAGGCAAGCCGGTGAATTTCTCCGTCTTCCTCACCCCGGGTATGGGTCATAATGAGTTGCAGGTCATCCCCGCACTTGGTGACGTGGGAGTCAATCAGTAAGCCTTGTTTCATGGCTTTACTCATGCACTCTCCAGCCAGGGTGATGATATCGGGGTGAGATTCCGAATGCCCCACATAGCCACCGATGTCAGCTTTAATAACACTCAATGTGGTCTTCAATACTCCTAGCTCCTTTCGCTCAGTATTCAATTCCCTTTCGCGCCAGCACGCCACTATCGTAGGGGTGTTTTATCTTGACCATCTCGGTAACGAGGTCGGCCAGCTCGATAAGCCGGTTATCGGCGTAACGTCCGGTCAGGATGAGTTCGACGTCGGCGGGCTTGTCCCGGATAAGCCTGACCACTTCATCGAGTTCGATAAGTCTCATGCCGGAGGCCACGTTTACTTCGTCGAGTATTACCAGGTCGTACGCGCCGCCGAGCACTGCCTCCCGTGCCGCCGCCAGCGCCAGCCGCGCCTGCTCCTTTTCCTCAGGCTTGATGTGTGCCGGGTCGGTCAGCTGGCGAAAGCCGAAACTGGCTACGTCAACATTGGGCAACTTCGACAGCGAGTCGTATTCGCCGTAGGGGTAGCTCCCTTTCATGAAGAAAATAATTTTTACCCGCAGCCCGTGCCCTATGGCGCGGATGGCGGTGCCGAGTGCCGCCGTGGTCTTGCCTTTGCCATTGCCGGTGAAGACATGAACCAGTCCTTTGCCGTGTTGTGCGGTCAACTAACTCCCCTCGTGCCGTGCCGGAATAAAGGTGATTCAGATTGGTAGCTGTCTTGAAAAAGGAGGCTGGTATTCCCGGTGTCTGCTTTTCTATTGAGTATTTTCACGCGCCAGCTCCTTGCGTAGTAGGCACTTACCATTGTAGCAAATCAGGAGACGAAAGTCACTCTCTGGCGGGTTACTGCGTGGCAGCGTCAGGCGTGGTGGGTGACTTTCTGCCGTGTCCTGAGGAAATGGGTAATACCCACCAGGCAGGGCAGGGCAACACTGTAGGCGATGAGCGGGACAGGGATGCCGGTCAGCCAGCATACCAGCGGGAGCGGGACAAACAGCACCGCGCTGGCGATAATGACGTTCTTGCGGAAGACGAGGGTGAGTATCGTCGGGCCGGCGAGGATGAGCATGGGCTGGGTAACCATGATGAGCAGCACGCCGATGGTAGTGCTTTCTCCCCGCCCGCCCCGGAAGCCGATGAAGACGGGCCAGTTATGGCCGATGACGGCGGCGGCGCCGGTAGCCATTACCGCGAGCAGCGGCTGGCTGGTTGCCTGGGCGATGACGATAGCCAGTGCCCCTTTGCCGGCATCAATGAGCCCCACGGCGATACCCGTTTTAGCGCCCAAGTGGTGAAAGGCGTTGGCGGCACCCGCGTTACCGTTGCCCACCTGCCGGATGTCCACGCCTTTCCTGAAGTGCCCGGCGATGTAGGCGACCGGGATTGAGCCGAGAAAGTAACCCAGTACTATTATTAACCAGGGCATTGTCTTTCACTGGTGCCGGGAGAGGGACTCGAACCCACAAGGATTTCTCCGGCGGATTTTAAGTCCGCTGCGTCTGCCAATTCCGCCATCCCGGCATGCTCTACGCTATTGTAGCTATTAGAGTGAAGAGCGTCAAGCAGGGGCTTTCGGGGGGTGGGGAGTTAAACGCTTAAACACGGGTAGTGGAGAGGGTAGTTTCGGTTTAGGATTGATTTGATTCTATAGAAGGAAAAAAACGATAGAAGATAAAAAAAGCAGACAAAAAGCCCGCCAGTCCCAATGACCAGCGGGTTTCGTTGCTTATGCTTGATTGACTTACTACACACTTACAAAGCCCTCCATCCCTCGTCTTTTTAATCAGTGGGGGGCAATGATCTTAAAACAGGCAGGTGCCGGTAGCAATGCCGGCACCTGCCATGAATATCCGTATTTTAGTTCCTACCTGTCAACCCAACATGCATATGCGGGCACGTTTCTCTATTCAGTATCCTGAGTTGCCAATAATCAGGTCAGGGCAGGGCTGCCTTGACCCTGGCGGCAACGTCTGCCGGCACCCATTCCGACCATACCGATTCGTTGTTTTTCAGAAACCATTGGGCAGCCTCGGGAGGCTCGGCGTCATTATCCTGCATATAGAGTAATGCGCCGTTCATCTGGTCGTAGTCATGGGAGTATTTCTCGAGCATTGCCACCACTTCAGGAGCTCTTTCCTTGAGATGGATATTGGTTACCAACAGGTTTTCATCCAGTGGATAAGCACAGGCGTAGTTGGCTTCTTCAGTCCACAGATCTTCTTCCCAGGCAGGCTCTTCAAGCGGTGTCATGTCTACCCTGGCGAGGACCCAGGTAGGCGACCAGTAGAAGCCCAGCCAGGGTTCCCCTTTCTCATAGGCGCCGATTATGGAAGCTGACAGGGCGGCATCGGAGCCGGGAAGAAATATGTTGTAGTAGTCATTTAGTCCATATGCTTCAAATTTGAGTAAATTGGTCTTCTCGCACTGCCAGCCCGGGATACAGGAATAAAACCGTCCTTTGTCAGGTACCTCGGGGTCCTTGAAAAGCTCCCAGTAGTCAGGCAAGTCAAAAACGGATTTCAGGTCGGGCGCCGTGGCTTCAATGCCCCGGCTTGCGTCACCTTTAATCATGTAGGTTGGGACCAGCCAGCCCTGCCAGGTGCCGGGGAAGCTAATGCCCGTTTTGGCTCCCTGTCCGCTCGCCATGAGTTTCTCCATCGGCTCCTGCAGGCTTCGTTCGGCGACCTCCATATGCACATCTATATCACCCCGTTCAATGGCGGCAACGATGACAACATTGGTGGCCGGTACCTGTTCAACGGGATAGCCATAGCCGTGCTCTACAATAAAGCCGGCGACTTCAGACATCCACTGTATGGTATCCCACCCCCCGTAGCCGAATTTAATTACTTCCTTTGGTTCCGGCTCCGGTTCCGGTGCAGGGGCGGGGGTCGGAGTTGGTGCAGGGCTTGGAGCTGGTGCAGGGCTTGGAGTTGGTGTCGGTGCAGGCGTGGGCGCTGGCTCCGGTGGCGGTGAACAAGCGATGACTGATAACGGGATAAGTAGCGCTCCGAGGGTAGCCATTAGAATTTTTGTGTGTAACTTATGCTTTCTCATCAATTAAATAGTACCTCCTGGTATTAATAAATAGATTGCCCAAATATACGCATGATAAATATCTGAGAATTAAAGGCAGGGGATGATTTCAGGGGTTAAGATTGGGGGGTGGGGAGGGTCAACAAAGGCGTATCGAAGGCAAGGATGTGTCAGGCGGGTTTTTCATTCTAATAACATGGCTGGTATGATTAGGTGTATCGTTCACCCATTTATTTAAATTTACCTCCTTTTCCTTAATGGTTCAGCAACAAGAGTGATGCCATGAAACCATCAATTATAACAACTCAGCTATTATAACTTGGTACACCGAAGTATTCAAGTCCGTCCTGGATATGTATGCTGTTTACTTTTAATCAAGGTATCACAGGTTCGAGACCTGTACGGCCTACTAAAGCTAAATAGACCTTCCCTGGCGGGGATGTTTGAAAAGAATCAGGGTGTCGACACTAGGTCAACCGACACCCTGATTCTTTTATTTCTGGGATGAAATCAAATATCAGACATGAAAATGATACTGATCAGAAATATTGCTTCTCGGTTGTTAACCGCAAGGTTGTTGAGGACTTAGACCAAGAATCATCTAAGTCCTCAATGCCAAACGAGAAGGGCTTAGCCATTTTTGTCTAAACCAGGTGGGAACGAACCATCCCAACCAGATTTCTGTCCCTTATACCAGCCAGCAGTTATGGTTCTTGAGGTGAAATTGCTATAAGTAACGTTATGCTGTGAGAAATTGTAGAAAGCAAGCCTGCCGTTCTTGAAATGTCCCTTAATATCGATCTCTAGATTGCTATCCACATATACTTTCAGGGTAGTTGGAGTGAATTCGATCCTAAAAGTATAAGTATGATAATCAACCCAGCCAGTGCTTCCGATGGTCGCGGCACGGGCAAGTTCTGTTACGGCACCCGTGTGTGGCCAGAATTCGTACTGTGGATTCGTGCTTGTGGGGATACCTTTGACGCGCGATACAGCCAGACCTATATATGCCGTGCCATGAAATGTAGTTTGAGTATATTGCTTCCAATCGATGAGAAGGTAATCAGCATTTGAGTTAGTGGTGTCGCCCGGCTGGAAGCCAAGGGCAAAGCCGATGTAGTCGTCATCGGAGCTAGTATTCACCCTGATGGTTCCTTCTATCTGCTTATTACCAGCTTGGAAATCACTGTAGAACAACGTTGGATTGGGGTTATCGGTTGTGGTAACGCTCGTATGATCAGCCGAAACCGTCCAAGTGCCTGGTATAGTATAGTGTTCTGCTGTCCACGTACTAAGATCAACATTTTGTACCGTCTTTGCGCTCGCTGGAACCGCAACAAACAAGGTGGGCACCATCACCAAACAGACTATAATGGCCAATATTGTTTTCCTTTTGCTATTCATTTTGTACCTCCTTCTTAATATTTAAATGCTACCGTCATTGCCCAATAGTGAATCATTTCACATCTCACATATGAATGCTATCACCCCCTCTTAAAACACAAAACCGACCCTTTTCCAGGGCCGGTTTCACTATTCGCTCCACATTATCCCAGTGACCAAATTAAGGTAATGCTTCAATGCTTCCCTTTCTATTGGTCAGGAATTATATTCAATTGTTAAAAAATCACTCTATGCACTATATGTACACCGATACTCATTGTGTCAATCGTCTATTGAGTTTTTTTATTTTATCCAACGAACTATATTCTGCTAACATTTTTGCTAACGAACTTCTGAGTATCATAAATGACAAGGTGGTACTAAACAGTACCACCTGAAGCTGAATCATAAATAGAACCGTATCAAGGATTACTTATCATTACGCTCAGGGACAAACCTCTTGTATCTTTTAATCAGGGTGTC
>CAYXWH010000059.1:4706-9906 GCA_964468755.1 uncultured Dehalococcoidaceae bacterium | reverse complement strand
CTCGGCTCCAGCCGGGAGCATGCCCCTCTGGTCATTAAAATGGCTGGCGTGAGCGCCATTCTGGCTAAGTCAGTAGCTCGTATCTTCTTCAGAAACGCGATTAACCTGGGACTACCCGTGCTCATCTGTGATACCGAAAAAATTGATGACGGTGATGAACTGGAGATTGACCTGGCGGCGGGGACGGTGAGCGACGTGACCAACGGCAACCGGTTCACCTTCGGCAGGATTCCGCCGGCGATGCTCAGTATCCTTGACGAGGGCGGGCTTATCCCCTATATCCAGAAGCACGGCGACTTTAAACTGTAGTTGAGGGGGAAAATGGGATATCGGATTACATTGATACCGGGCGACGGTATTGGCCCGGAGGTTATTGATGCCGCGCGGCGGGTGCTGGAAGCCACCGGTGTTGCCTTCCAGTGGGATGTCGCTCACGCTGGTGCCGGGGTCATGGATAAGTACGGCACACCGTTACCTGAAGGTGTGCTCGATACTATCCGAAAAAACCGGGTTGCCCTGAAAGGCCCGATTACCACGCCGGTGGGCACCGGTTTTCGCAGTGTTAATGTTGCCCTGCGCCAGGAGCTTGACCTCTATGCCTGTGTCCGTCCCTGCAGGACCTATCCCGGAGTCCCATCGGTCTATCCCGACGTGGATATCGTCATCGTCAGGGAAAATACGGAAGACCTCTACGCCGGCATTGAGTTTGAGAAGGGCACGGCGGAAGCCGACCGTCTGGTCGGGCTGATTACCGAAATGACCGGGAGGACCATCCGCCCCGGTTCCGGTATCAGCATCAAGCCGATTTCCGAAGCGGGCACCAGGCGTATAGTCAGGTTTGCCCTGGAGTATGCCCGCAGCTTCGGCAGGAGAAAGGTAACCGCCCTGCATAAAGCCAACATTATGAAATACTCGGATGGTTTGTTTCTGGAGGTTGCCCGTGAGGTAGCCAAAGAATATGCGGATATTGAATTCGAGGACAGAATTATCGACAACATGACCATGCAGCTGGTGAAGAGACCCCAGCAGTTTGATGTGGTGGTCGCCCCCAATCTCTACGGGGACATTGTTTCCGACCTCTGTGCCGGGCTGGTTGGCGGGCTGGGGGTAGCCCCTGGCGCCAATATCGGTGATGACGCCGCTATTTTTGAGCCAACCCACGGGAGCGCCCCCAAGCATGCCGGGCAGAACAAGGTGAACCCGGTGGCGGCGATGCTTTCCGGGGTAATGATGCTGCGTCACCTCGGCGAAGCCGGGGCAGCCGGACAACTGGAAAACGCGATTGCTGACGTTATTGCCGAGGGAAAGCAGGTTACCTATGACCTCAGGGCGGACGTGGAATCGATAGACAGCGGAGTTGTTGGTACGTCACAGGTCGCGGATGCCGTAATCGAAAAATTGAGAGAGAGAACAGGATGAACAGTCATACCAGGGACCTGATACCCCCCGGTCTCACCTACCTCGCGGATAACATCATCACCAGGCAGAATATCCTGGGAGCGTCGGCGGAAGCCGGCTCGAGGTGGGCGAAAGACCTTGAACTGCCGAAGAGTGCCGACACCATATTTTTTGCCGGGTGCGGCTACCAGTATTCCAGCCAGCTCGAATCCCTTATGTCGCTGGTGCGCACAATGGATAAAAGCGTTATCGGTACCGAGTTGCCCATGCGTCTGGCTGGTCTGTTCCGGAAGCTGGGTGTTGACCCGGCCGGGATATACCACCGGCTGTTCTCCCGGAGCCGTGATGCCGATACCCGGCCACTGCGAGATGCGGTTACCGTGCTGCGCCGGTTGGGACTGGAGTTTGGCTATCTGGCTGAGGCGGAGCCGTGCTGCGGCGCCTCGCTGTACTTTACCGGTCTGCGCCAGGAGTTTTCCCGTAATGCCCGGCAGACGTATGAAACACTGAAATCCTTTGGTGTGAAGCGAATTATCGGCATCGTTCCTTCCTGCACCTATGCCCTGCGTGACCTCTTCCCCCAGTGTATTGACGGGTATGACCTGGAGGTCAGGCATTTTACCGAGGTAGTGGCGGAGCATAGCTCATCTATGGAGTTGAAGTTCCCCCGGGATGTCAGGGTAGCTTACCATGACCCGTGCCAGCTGGGGCGGTTTCTCGGGATTATTGATGAGCCACGGAAGGTTCTGAAGGCAATCAAGGGCATTACGTTAATGGATACCCGATGGACCAGTGGACAGTGGTCAACGTGTTGTGGGGGTGGCGGTGGGTTTGAGGCTGTTTTCCCCGCGCTGAGCCAGGTTCTCTCGGTAAACCGGGCGAGGGAACTGGCTGAAACCGGTGCTGAAATCGTGGTTACCCAGTGCCCGGGGTGTATTATGCAGCTTGAGACAGGACTCAAAGAAGCCGGGTTCGATGGCATTGAAGTCCTTGACCTGGCGCAAATCGTGGCTATGTCTTTGGAGGGATAAACAAATTGTCTGAGTTTAAAGCGTATAAGAAAAAAATAATGGCGGCCGCCAATGATGACCGCATTCATACCGCGCTGTCCCGGGCGATCAAGAGCTACCGGGCAAATACCGATAAAGCGCTGAAGAAGTTCCCGCACACGGTGAAAATGGCTGAAGAAGTGAGGCAGATTAAGGAGAAGGCCATTCCTCAAATGGAGGCTCTGGCGAAACAGGCTGCGGAGGTTATCGAGGAGCATAACGGCAAAGCCTATATCGCCAGGACGGCTGAGGAAGCCCTCACTATTATCACCGACCTGGTGGGCAGTGACCGGTTGATTGTCAAAGGCAAGAGCATGACCGGGGAGGAAATTCACGTGCGGGAACACCTGGAGAAGCTCGGCAATGAGGTGTATGAGACTGACCTTGGGGAGTTCATTATTCAGAAACTGGGGTCACCGCCGATGCATATCCTGTCGCCGGCGATTCACGTGCCCCATGAAGAGGTCGCCCGGTTGTTCTCTCAGGTAATGGGAAAGGATTTCCCCCCGGATACCGAGATTACCACCCTGGTGGCTGCCGCCCGGGAATTCCTCCGCGACAAGTATTTTCGGGCTGACATCGGGATGAGTGGTGCCAATGTGGTCTCGGCGGATACCGGGACGCTGTTTATGATTGAGAATGAGGGGAATGTTCGACTGGCTACCGGTGCCCCGCCCGTCCACATTGCGCTGGTCGGCATGGAAAAGCTGGTGCCCACCCTGGGCGACGCCTTTAAGGTTGCCGAGGTAACTTGGCGATACGCTAACTATGATATCCCGTCCTATGTGAGCCTGGTATCCGGACCCAGCAAGACCGGTGACATTGAGAAGGTGACCACCTACGGGGCTCATGGCCCCCGAGACTTCCACGTTATATTTATGGATGCCGGTCGAACGGAGCTGGCCAGGCACCCGGTATTGCGGCAGGCGCTCTACTGCCTGCGCTGTGGCGGCTGTCTCTATGAATGCCCCGTCTTTGCCATGACGGCGGGTCATTTCGGCGATAGCTATTTTGCCAGTGTCGGTGCCGTCTGGGCGGCTATGGTTACCGGCGACCGGGAAAAGGCAGCGGCGATAGCCTACACCTGTCTCACCTGCGGTCGCTGCAAGGTAAGATGCCCGATGCAGATTGACGGCCCCGAAATGATCACTGAGCTGCGGAAATTCCTCGCTGAAGGTGAGTAGCGCCGGGGTCTCGACGGTGGTATCTTAACAATAACCTCGATTTCGTTTGACCACACTTCACGGGTAGCTGTATCGCTGCCGACGTTACTATAGTACTGTTGTTTATTTTATATTTACAACGACTATCTGGTTATTTATTCCCCCTTTATACCGGTGGAGGTAGAGTATCTACTGATGATGTATTAAGCGATACATAAGTCATAAGACTGAGTGATTGTTCTCCCCGTTGCGTGGGTAGTTGTCAATCGAGGCAATTAATGAGTGTGGAAGGTAGGGTGAGACAGGAGTAACCAGAATGCTTAAGGTAACTACCACCAAGGAAGTCATCTCCACCGGTATCAGGGAGATATCCGAGGAACTGGGTGGTGGAATTCGCCCGGGGACTCTTATGTTTATTGAGGGTCAATCTGAATCCGGCAAGAGCGTCCTGGCGCAGCACCTTGCCTGTGGCGCGCTCCGTGGTTTCGAAAAAGGTGCAGTCGCCTACTATACTTCGGAATACAGTGTCGCCGGCCTGATTAAGCAGATGGACTCCCTGTCGCTTGGTGTTACCGAGCATTTCCTTGCCGACCGACTGCGTATCTACCCGATGACGGTGCGTAATTATTTCGGGGAGACACAGAAGTATCTCCTCCAGGTTCTTCTGGCTCATCTTTCCCGGCTGCCGGAGCGGTTTCAACTGGTGATAATAGACTCGGTGACCCTGTTCCTGACCCATGCGAAACTTCGCCCCACTCTGGATTTCTTTCAGGGGTGCCGTGAGCTGTGCCAGCAGGACCGCACCGTTGTGCTGGTCGCCAACTCACTCGCCCTGGGTAAAGAAACACTGTCTCGCGCCTTTGACCTCAGCGATGACTATCTCGCGCTCAGGACGGAAGACGCCTTGCAGGAATCGGACCAGTTGGAACAGCGGGTGCTCAAGGTGCTGGAAGTTACCAAGCTGAATGGTGCCTTACGGCCCCGGCGGTCTGTTATCCGGTTCGAAATCAGGCCCAAAACGGGTATCCACATTCTCCCGTTTCTCAAGGTTAACGTGTAGTCCTCATGGTTATCCCGTCTACCGGCAGAACCGGGGTAACCGAATCTTTATTTCGCGGTCCTGGTGTTCCCTTATTGAGATTGGGAATAAACCGGACTGCGGTGCTTGATTTTTCATCCCATGCTACAGTAGAATTTACATTAGGCTATATATTTTTGTTTATGGGTAGGCTCAAATGAGAGAAATTAAAGCCGGTAGAATAATCAGGGCGGTAGCTCGCCTCTGCCAGGAAGCCAACGTTGTGCTTAATGACGATGTATTAAAGGCGCTCAAGCAAGCACACAAGATAGAGGAGTCGCCGCTGGGCAAGAAGGTTTTAGGTCAGCTTATCGAGAATGCCAACATTGCCGAGCAGGAGCGCATTCCACTGTGTCAGGACTGTGGTACCGCCGTGGTCTTCCTGGAGGTAGGCCAGGATGTCCACATAAGCGACGGTGACCTCCATGCCGCTGTAGCCGAGGGTGTGCGCCAGGGTTATAATCAGGGATATCTCCGTAAGTCAATGGTGGAGAGGCCCTTCTCGGCAAGGG
>CAYXWH010000059.1:0-4606 GCA_964468755.1 uncultured Dehalococcoidaceae bacterium | reverse complement strand
GCCCTTGCCGTACATGCCGAGGTCAGGCCCACACACCTTGCCAGCTTGCCGGTCGCGGTTAACCTCCAGTGCCACAGTGCCCGCCACCTGGAAGCGGTACTGTAGACGCCACCGCTGTGGCGGGTAGAGGTAAGATTAAAGAGAATTGAGCAGGGAGGAGAGTCAGCCGGGAATGGATTGTGTGTTCTGTCAGATTATAGACGGTAAGATTCCCGCCAGGATACTTTATCAGGATGATGAAGTAGTCGCCTTTCCTGACATTAATCCGATGGCTCCCACCCACCTGCTCGTAGTAAGCAGGAGGCATATCCCGTCACTGGGTCACCTCAGCGACGATGAGTTTTCGCTGGTCGGTCACATGGTGAAAGTCGCCAACCGGCTGGCACGGGAAGCCGGTATTGCGGAAAATGGCTATCGACTGGTCATTAACACGGGACGGGAGGGGGGCCAGGTAGTGCCTCACCTTCATATGCACCTTCTCGGCAGTCGCCAGTTGACCGATAACCTGGGTTAATCGTGCCGTTTCTTCTGATGCTCAAGGAAGGTGAGCAGACCGGCAATGCTCTTGGCGTCAGCGATTTTTCCTGAGGTAATCAACTCCGGGATTTCGCTGATGGGCACCCGTTCCACGGTAATGCCCGCGGTATCCTCGGCGAATAGCTGGCTTGGGGTGAGCTCACCGGCCAGATAGAGATGAAGGTACTCGGTGCAGTAGCCCGGAGTGGAGTAGAACCCGCCCAGCCGCTGCAACCTGCCGGGGTAATAACCGATTTCCTCACGTAACTCACGGCGGACGGTGTCCACCGGCTCTTCTCCGGGGTCAATACCCCCGGCCGGTATTTCGAGCAGTTCCTTTTCCACCGGCTTGCGAAACTGTCTCACCAGCAGCACATTATTATCGTCATCAATGACCACCACCGCCACACAGTCGCCATGCTCTACAATCTCGCGGGTGGTTTCCCGGCCGTCAGACGTTTCCACGTTGTCGATGCGTAGCTTTACGGCACGCCCGTCAAAGATAAGCTTGCTGGAGACTGTCTTTTCCACGTTAACCCTTCTTATTATGCAGGGTAAGCGCCACCTCATCGCAGTCCGGAAACTTGGGACAGCGGTAGCACTCCGTCCAGACTTTGCGCGGCAAGTCCATTTTATTTACCTGGGTGAAGCCGTGTCGCTCAAAGAAAGCCGGATGATAGGTCAGGCAGAAGACGGTCTCGATGCTGAGTTCGCGGGACTCCTTGATGCAGGCGGTTACCAGCTGGTCGCCGATACCCTTATGCTGGTTCTCCTCAGTCACGGCGAGGGCTTTTATCTCGGAAAGGTCCTGCCAGCTGACATGCAGCGCCGCACAGCCGATTACCCGGTCGCCATCCTTGATGACGAAGAAATCCCGGACATTTTCGTAGAGCTCGCTCAGGGAGCGAGCCAGCATCTGACCTTGACTGGCAAAATGGTTCACCAGTTTATGTATCTGGGGTATATCCTGAATACCGGCTTTCTCTACGTTAGTCATGCTGTTGCTTTCCCTTTCAATTTCTCTTCCAGAGAGCCATAAAATGACGTCCTGGGATGAATTCTGTTAAAGCGTGTCGTTCTCGGGCTATGCTTTACCACGATACTGGCGCCGTTTATCAACGGCAGATTAATATGACCGTCAATGCTCAGGGTGGCTTCATGCACGGTCTTGACCGTTAATTTTACTACAGTTGTCGGTGGTAGTACCACCGGGTATGATGTGCCCAGGTGGGGCACTATCGGCAGGAGCAGGAGGTCCGGCGACTGGGGATACAGGATTGGGCCTCCGGCGGCTAGTGAGTAGCCGGTGCTTCCCGTAGCGGTAGCCAGAATAACACCATCCGCCTTATAGGTGAGCAGGTGCTGGTCATCCACGCTGACCTGGACGAGGATTACCCGGCTCACCGCCCCCCGCGCCACCACCGCATCATTCAGAGCATGAAATACCCGGATGTCCTGGTCCGGCACGTGGAGAGCCACTTCAAGCATAGCCCGCTCATCAATCCAGCCGTCACCCGCCAGCAGCGCGGGCAGTTTTTTCTCGACTTCGTCGGCGCCAAGTTCGGTCATAAAGCCAAGCGTTCCCAGGTTTATACCGGTAATCGGGGTTGTCTCGTCAAGCACTATCTGTGCCGCACGTAGAATGGTGCCATCCCCGCCGATGGTGATAATTAAACTGCTCCCGTTGAGCTCCGCCTGCGCCGCCTCCTTCTCCCAGGCGGAACACAGCCAGGTGGAGAATCCTCGGGAGTCTAAAAACTCTCTCAGCTCCTCAGCCGTTGTCCTGGCGGCTTCAATCATCGGGTGGTAGAGAATGCCTAACTTTTTCATGAAATTACCCTGCAGTATTCGGGAATTTTTTTTAACGACAATGAAAGTGTAACAATTGCTTACTTCAGGTGTCAAGCAGGGTGCAGAGCGACCCGGTCGTACTACTATCGGGCGCAATGTGCTATAATATTCACTTGGATTCTGGAGGAACTATGACCGGAGCACGCCGAAAAGCGAGGATTGTCGCCCTGCAGGTACTGTATGAGGTTGATACCATACGGCATGACGTGGCAGCAGTGCTGGAGCGGGGTCTGGAAGAGGCGGAATTATTGGCGGAAAACAAGGCGTTTGTTGCCGGGCTGGTATACGGGGTTATCCGGAACAAAGCAAAGATTGACCGCACTATCAGGGAGTTTGCTCCGGCGTGGCCTCTGGAGCAAATAGCCCTTATTGACCGTAACATACTGCGACTTGCAATCTTTGAAATTTTATTTGATAATGGGGTGTCGGTCAAGATAGCCATTAATGAAGCTGTCGAGCTGGCGAAGAAGTTTGGCAGTGATAACTCACCGAGGTTTGTGAATGGAGTCTTGGGGTCGGTTAGTGCCCTTGCCAGCAGTCAAAAATCTATTAATTAAAGGGGGTAGGACGTAGTGCCCATCTTTCAACGAATAAAAGGGATAGTCGTAGAACAATTAGGGGTTGATGAGGCGGAGGTGGTGCCAACAGCCAGTTTTGTTGAAGACCTCGGTGCTGATTCCCTGGACCTGGTAGAACTGATAATGTCCCTGGAAGAAGCCTTCAGTAATGAGTCACGGAAGGTAGAGATACCGGATGAAGCCGCGGAAAAGATAGTCACTATCCAGGATGCTATTGATTACCTGAAAGACCTCGGCGTTGAGGAGGATTAACTGCCGAGGCAGCGTGATTGGAATAGCGCGCTGACTTTTCCTCTTCTTTTTTATTTGAATATCCCCGCTTTGAGTCTGCCCGGGTTTCGGGTAGACTGTTATTAGGTTATAAGCCTTTTCCCGCTTGTTCCTCTTTCGGTACAAACGTTTGCGTCAGCATATTCCACCTGTCGTCAAGTGTTGCCTGAGTAATCTCTCCCTGGACTACCGTTATTCGTGCCTGGTGGGGGGTGATTACCTGGGCCAGCATCTGCCCGGTTCTGTCTCCGTAGCCGGTTACTCACCCATAATCTGCAGAATGATTTGCCTTGACCGTGGCCGGTTGTCAAAGTCCACCAGGATGAGCTGCTGCCAGGTGCCCAGCGTCAGTCGCTGGTTGTTGAAGGGGACCACCATCGAGGCGCCGAGCAGTGATGAGCGGACATGAGAAAAGCCGTTGCCGTCGCCCCAGCGACGGTCATGCTGGTAGGGGATATTCCTGGGGACAAGGCGGTCCCACATGCCCTGAAAGTCGGCAATGACGCCGGACTCAAACTCAATGGTGGTAATGCCGGCGGTGGAACCGGCAATAAAGACGGTCACCGTGCCGCTGTCAATCTCCGTATCGGCAAGCTGCTGCTCTACCTGGTGGGTAATATCAATCACGTCGCATTCGCCTCGTGTCTGGAGGCTGATTTTCCTGGTAATGACCATAATGAGACCTCCTGTAGTAAGCGCTCTCCCGGCAACCGAAGGGTGAATTTCATATCATACCGGTGAGATAACCGGTAGCCCCGGCTCTAAATGGCAAAAAGCTCATCCCACACTATATCCCCCAGTTCAAACACCGGTCCGTGTTGACAGACCTGCTGCAGGCCGCGCTTCGTCCTGATGGTACAGCCGTAGCAGATGCCCAGCCCGCAGCCCATCCTCATCTCCAGGGAGACCTGTACCGGCTTGTCCTTGAGGCTCTGGCGGTATTTCGTTGCCATATCGTGATACATGGCGGCTGGCCCGCAGGCACATATCTGGTCGGCTTCAGCGGCGTACCGGGGCAGCAGTTCGTTCACCATTCCCTTGTGGCCGGCGGTGCCATCTTCAGTACTGTTGACCACGGTGATGCCCGGCGGCAGGAGGTATGCCGGGTAGAGCCGGGACTTTGTTTGCGCTCCCAGCAGCAGCGTTATCTGTTTTTTTTGTTCGGCAGCCTCGTTAGCGAGAAAATAGAGCGGCGCCATACCGATACCCCCCGCCACCAGCAGCAGGTTTGTTGATGCCGGGTTGACCTCAAAGCCGTTGCCCAGGGGGCCGAACAGGTCAATGGTATCACCCGGCTGGCGCCGTGCCAGCCAGTCGGTCCCTTTGCCGACCACGGTAAACAGCAGGGCGAGCTTGTCTCCGTCTCGGCGGTGTATGCTGAGCGGGCGGCG
>CAYXWH010000058.1:0-11302 GCA_964468755.1 uncultured Dehalococcoidaceae bacterium | reverse complement strand
TCTGGATGACCGGGTGGCTGATTATCTACCGGGGTTTGATAACGAATTATCCGGTAATATTACCGTACAGCAGCTGCTTACCCACCAGTCGGGGCTGCCACTCACTATATTGACCAGTGCCAATGAGTATGATGACCTGTGGACGATGGCAAACGAAGTTGGCAAGCGCGGCCCGGAGTTTCCGCCAGGCAGTAAATTGTGGTACAGCGACGCCGGTGCCGATGCCCTTGGCGGCCTGGTAGAAGCCGTATCGGGGCAGTCGCTTGACAGTTTTGTTACTGAGAACCTGCTCCGACCACTGGGGATGAGCGATACCTTCTACTTTACACCGGATAGCCTGGATGACCCGCGCCGTGAGCATATCGCCAGCCTCTATATTGGCAGTATCGGCGAATGGAACCGGGTCTGGACACCAGAGGAACCGCTCTATCCTTTCGCCTGGGGGTCGCAGAGTCTCTACGGGACTCCACTGGATTATGCTCGTTTTCTGTCGCTGTGGCTCGATAATGGCGTGGTTGGCAACAGGTGGGTGCTATCAAAAGACGCGGTTTCCCGTACGCTTGAGCCAGCAGCGCCGCTTACAATGCTGGGCTCAGACATGCCGTTCCCTACGAGTTTTTACAATGTTGATGTCTACTACGGACAGATGTCCATCGTTTATACCGATAGCGACAGTGGTGAAGTGGCCGTTATCGGGCATAATGGGTCGGACGGTACATACGCCTGGGCATGGCCGGAACACGACCTTATGGTACTGTACTTCACTCAGTCGCGAGGTGGTGCTTCCGGGATTACTCTTGAATCAGAGATTGACCGTCTCTTTGTCCGTCCTGAACTCGGGGAGATTAATGACCGCGCCAGAGAACGGTACGCACCATACCTCGGCACTTATCTGGCTAATTTCGGGCCTTTACGGAACGTAGATTTTAATGTTACCGTGCTGAACGGACAACTGGCGGTAGATATCCCGAACCAACTGGTTTTCGAGCTTGAGGAACCGGATAGCGAAGGAAAATGGCGTTTCAAGTTAATCGACATACTAGCCGTTTCCTTCGAGCAGGATGCTTCCGGAACTGTAACCAAGATGAAACTCTACGAAGCCGGAGAGGTCTTTGAACTCCCCAGGGGCGAAGCCCCAGAGGAAACCATGCTTGACCCGGCTGAACTGGAAAAATACCTGGGCCGCTACCAGACAGAGGCCCCTGGGGTAGTAGTCGAGGTGATACTACATAATGGGGACCTGGCTATGGATATACCGGGGCAGCCGATACCAGTGGCACTATCTCCTTCCGATGAAGAAGGCAAGTGGTATTTCCGGCTTAATCCCCAGGTAGCTATAGTCTTTAATGAGAGCTCAGACGGTAAGATTGAGTCGTTTACCGCCTATTTACCTGATGGGACCGCGCTACTGAGACCCCGGATTGACGACTAGGAGACCATATCAGATGGTGGGCGACAGGTGGTTTCACCGGGCTGAAGTGTGATATAGACCGCGCGGTATGATATCCGGAAATTTTAAGCTGGCGTTTAGCCTCAGTGTAAGCTGATTATCGCGTTTTGCTTTCTGGTTGAGTCATTTTGAATAAAAGTCACTAATGTCACAAATGCCCAGATTGTTGACTTTGGAGAAGTCATCAGCGCTTCGATTAGAACACGCAGTAAGACAGTTAGATAGTGCTCACCTTTCTCAGCACTATCGGTTTACTTGCTGCCTGAGATGGGTGTCTGAAACAACTAGCTCCTGGCTACTTGAAGCCGGCACCAGGCATACAAGGAATCATATACTTGAAACTGGTAGGATAGGTTCTCTTCGTCATTGGGGTAACGCGTACTGAAGCCGACGGCAATAGCCTCCAAGCCGCGGGCAATGGGGTCCTTGTCAATATCCGGCATTACATCGGCGGCGTGGACTATCTCGGCCAGGCGTAGCAGGGCCTTATCCTTCAGTTCATACTTCTGGATGATGGACTCAAAGGAGCACCGGCCTTCGTGATGGTCCAGCTCTGCCTTCCCCATACAATCGAAAGGAATAGCCCCGGTCTGCTCGGCTACAGCCATTACCTGGCTGGGAGGAGCGAAGATAAACTCGGCTTCATTATCAACGAACCTCTTGATAAGCCAGGGACAGGCCACACGGTCAACGTGGACATGTGAACGGGTAACCCATTTCATAGTATTTACCTCCTCCGAATTGTTTATTAAGTTCTTCTTCAGGCAGAGAACTCCGCTTGCTTTTTGAACTGATAAACTCCACAACCTACCACTTGCCAAGTTCTTGCAGGACCTTGACTACCCGCCAGGTTTCGGCGCTGACGGCAGTACCACCCATCACCACAGACACGGATACCGCTTCCAGCACTTCGTCTTTGGTGGCGCCAGCGGCAATGGCGTCCTTGGTCTGTCCCTGAACGCAGCGGGTACAGCCCGACTGGAGTCCGCAGGCCAGGGCGATAAGCCTTTTATTCTTCAGGCTCAAGGCTCCGTCCTGATATACCCCTTTGCGGAAGGCGGTATAGGCAGCCATTACCGGCAGTCCCCGGTCAAACTCGTCCCTTAACTTACCCGTCTCAGTGTAATAGTCCAGCTGGTTATCCATATAAATACCCTCCCCTGTGTATTTCCGGGATGCATTCCAGGTAAATACAATAGGTAAGATGTAACAATTGTTACATAGTATAAGTGTGTGATAGAATGGCTGTCAAGAGGTTTTACAAATGGATTGGTTATTATTCACCTACTGGCTGCCGGCTGAGCCTTCTCGCAAAAGGGTCTTCATCTGGAGGCAGTTAAAAAAGCTCGGAGCTCTATCGATGGAGGGAGCAGGCTGGCTTTTACCGAAAGCAGAACCGTTCGCGACAAAAATCAAGGATATCCTTAATTCTGTAGAGGAGATGGAAGGCACAGCCAACCTGTACTCGGTAACGGACTTCAGTGAAATCCAGGAGCAGCGGGCTATTGCCAGGTTTAAACAGGAAAGGGAGCGGGAATACACCGAGATAATCAAGGAATGCCACAAGATGTTACGACATTTAGAGAGAGAGCGCCGGCGGCAAGAGTTTAACTTTGAGGAGGTTCAGGAACTGGAGGGTGACCTGGGAAAGATAAACCGCTGGCTTTCCGAGGCCAAAGAACGTGATTTTTGGTATGTTGCTGCAGGGAAAGAGGTAGAAAGGCTGATAAGTGAAGCTGAAACAGGTCTGACTGCATTCACACAAGAGACCTATGAAAGGATGCAGAATCTCTGGCCGGAAAGTGGCACAAATGCCGGAATTAACAATGGAGAGACTTAATTGAAGCTGAGAATCTCACCATTCATCCTCCTCTGTATTATGGGCGGGCTGGCCATTTTCAGCTCCACGATGTCTAAAAGCCCGGTGTTGCCCCTTTTTATCCGCGCCCTTGACGTGCCTATGGGCACGGTTGGTTTTATCGCTGCCGCTTCTACAGTGGTCGGTATCGTCGTTAGTCTGCCAGCGGGCATACTTTCCGATATAGTTGGCCGGCGGCGGGTTATCCTCATTGCCGCCATTGTTTTCGCCACCGCCCCGTTTTTATACCTGGTGGTAACTCAGCCCTGGCACCTGGTGCTGGTGCGTATCTATCACGGGTTTGCCACCGCCATACTTGGTCCGGTGGCTATGGCCGCCGTGGCCGATACCTTTGACAGGGGACGGGGTGAAAAGATGGGCTGGTATTCTTCAGCCACCATGGTGGGGCGTTTTCTGGCTCCTTTCGTTGGGGGAGCACTGATTTTCGGAGACGACTTCCGGTGGGTTTACCTGGTTACAGGCATCATCGGCACTCTGTCGCTTATCGCTGCTTTCAGACTGCCCCACACGGCAACCGCCCGCCTTTCGACCAGGGAGCTGGTAAAAAAGGAACACCGCGAGATAAAAGGGGACATAATCGCCATCCTGACCCACCGCGGCATCCTCACTACCAGCGTGGTAGAAGCGGTGGAGTACTTTGCCTTCGGCTGCCTGGAGGTGTTTCTGCCCATTTATCTCGACGAGCAGGTGGGATTTACGACGCTCAGCATCGGCCTGCTGTTCACTATTCAGATAGTGGTGGCCACTCTAGCCAAGCCGTGGATGGGACGTCTTTCCGACCGCTACGGGCGCGTGCCGACCATCATTATCGGTCTGCTTTTCGGGGCGGTGAGTATTTCTATGATAACCTGGTCCAATAATTACCTGTTAATGGCCTTGCTCATTGGTCTCTTTGGCCTGGGGCTGGCTACGGTTACCGCCTCCAGCTCCGCTCTGGTTGCTGATTTAGCCAGAGGTTCCAGTTATGGTGGGGCGCTGGGTGTCCTCTCCAGCGTAATGGATATCGGCCATTCCACGGGACCGATGGCCGGGGGGCTGCTGATAGCCGCCTATAATTACAAAACGACCTTTGGCATAATCGGTGGCATTCTGGCCTTCACCAGCCTGGCCTTCGGTCTGGTTATGCGCCGGATACCCAGGAATAAAAGCGTACCTGGCTAGTTGGTTGCCCGGGTAATAAATTACGGATTGTTAAACGGGGATTTTGTATTTGGTTTTACCAATTCCTGCTATATGTCACTCTGGAGATTGAATTCTAAAACAGAGGTACCACTTTCGCTGCTGCATTAACTCCGGTACAAAATGCCAGGTGCCCCTTTCCACGAAATCAGCCGTTACTTCGGTACCTATCTTGATATTCTCCGGGTGATTAACATCTGCTCCCAGGATTTGAGCGCTGATACTAGCCCCCTCTTCTAGTTCAACTACTCCAGCGCAATAGCGCTTATTTGCGTCATAACCTTCATTCGTCATAAGCTTGGAAGCAGCACTAACAACGGTAAAAGCAACGAGCTTTCCTTTCCCCTTGAATTCTACCCACTCCATTTCGTCGGAGTGGCACTGAAGGCATATAGGTCGTGGCGGGCATGAGAGAGCACCACACTTTTTGCATTTTGAACCCATCAGCTTCTTTTCAGTGAGAAACTTCGCAAAGGAGTCAAGGATAAATGGTCGTTCTTCCATCAAATCATCTCCTTTCATACACTTGCACCACAACTGTAGTGCCATGTGCACCGACATTATGGGTAACCGCCAAATCGGTGTCTGTTTGGACTTGCCTCTGACCGGCTTCACCTCTCATTTGCTGGAATATCTCGGCCACTTGAGCAACACCGGTTGCGCCCACCGGGTGTCCCTTGCATTTGAGCCCTCCCGAAACATTTATTGGTTTTATCCCGTCACGGGTAGTCTTTCCCGCTCCGGCTGCTTCAGCCGCTTCCTTTCCTTCTTCGAAGAATCCCAGGTCACCAATGGCAAGTATTTCGGCTATGGTGAAACAGTCATGGACCTCGGCTATCTTGATATCTTGCGGTCTGACCCGGGCCATCTCGTAGGCTTCGCGGGCCGCTAACCTGGTTGCCGGAATACTGGTCAGGGTATCTCTGTCGTGTATGTCATGACCGCTGGCATGCCCTGAACCAATGATGTAAATGGGCTTATCGGTGAAGTTTCCGGCAATTTCTTCGGCAACCAGAAGAGCGCAGGCCGCTCCGTCAGTAACCGGGCAACAGTCAAAAAGGGTATTCGGCCAGGCGATTACTGGATTATAGGTGGGATCATTGAGAAATTCCAGCTCATCCGCCCAGCCTGGTACCGGCTGGCCCTTCTCTTTAGCTTTGGCGGCGCGCATTTTCATGAAATCCCTGATGGTGAGCGGGAAATGCGCCTTTGAATTTAGTGCGCCGTTACTATGGTTTTTTATGGCGACTCTCAGCATTTCATCGTGACTGACTCCGTACTGGTGGAGGTAAGCACTTGCCATAGCGGCATATAGACCGGGAAAAGTGAATCCGGCAGAAGCTTCGTAGGCGGTGTCTGATCCGAAGCCGAGTGCGGTCGTTGTCCATTCCGTAGGTAGCGCCGACATCTTCTCCGAGCCACCGGTTAACACTATATCATACAGACCAGAGGCTATCGCCAGGATTCCCTGCCTCACGGCAACCGCGCCGCTGGCACAGGCATCTTCAACTTTGACCGCTGGCTTTGGCGTCAAACCAAGCCAGGTCGCGCTCAGTGTGGCAATCACTGACTGTGCTTCCCACATCTCAGCACCAAAGTTGCCCAGATAAAAAGCCTCAATATCGTCAGGATCAAGCCCTTTATCCACAGAGTGTTTCAAGTCAGCAAAGGCTTCCACAACCAGGTCACGATTGGTTTTATCCGGTTGAACACCAAACTTGGACATACCAGCTCCCACCAATGCCACTCCCCTACCTAATTTTCGTTCTCGATGATACATAGGCCTTTCCCCTCCTTGGGCAATTAATACCTTTGATTCTTGAGTAGTTATTGCTGGAATTTATATGTCTGTGTCATGCCAGGCAAGTTGTATTTATGTCTTATGTCTAAGCGTTTTAATATACCCTTCCAACATAACCAAGACTGATGCGTCTTCTATTGTGGAAGGCATTTTATACGCTTCCCCATCAGCGATTTTTCTCATGACTCCCCTCAATATCTTGCCTGACCTGGTTTTCGGCAGCGCAGTCACAACCACGGCCTGCTTGAACGAGGCAACGGCACCGATTTGCTCTCTCACCATTTGAATCAGTTCTTTAACTATTTTGGCATGAGTTATTTCAGTACTGGACTTCACGACAACAAATCCCAGGGGTAGCTGTCCCTTGTATTCGTCTTTAATACCGACAACAGCGCACTCAGCTACTTCGGGGTGAGCTGATATAACCTCTTCCATTGCTCCCGTGGATAGTCTATGACCAGCTACATTGATTACATCGTCGACTCTGCCCATTACGTAGATATAGCCGTCACTGTCAACATACCCTCCATCACCGGTAAAGTAATATCCCGGGAACGGGTCCAAATAGGACTCCTTGAAGTTTCGGTCCTTCTGCCACAAGGTGAGTAGTGTGCCTGGAGGCAAGGGCAATTTAATAGCTATAATACCCTCATTATCAGAAGGGAGGATATTACCGCTACTGTCCAGTACTTCCACTTCATAACCCGGTACAGGCTTTGTGGGTGAACCAGCTTTAACCGGCAAATGCTCCAGACCTATACAATTGGCGGCAATAGCCCATCCCGTTTCTGTCTGCCACCAGTGGTCAATCACCGGCACCCCCAGGAGATTGCTTGCCCAGTAATATGTGTCTGGATCAAGCCTCTCTCCGGCAGGAAATAGATATTTGAAGTGGCTAATATTATATTTCTTTAAATACTTTCCATCAGGGTCTTCTTTCTTGATGGCTCTAAGGGCGGTAGGCGCCACAAAGAGGGCCTTGACCTTATGCTGTGATATGACCCGCCAAAATGCACCCGGATCAGGTGTGCCAATCGGTTTGCCTTCATACAAAATTGTTGTACATCCATAAAGGAGGGGGGCATATACTATATATGAGTGTCCAACCACCCAACCCACATCGGATGCTGCCCAGTAGACCTCACCTGGTTTCATATCGTAGATATTCTTCATGCTCCATTTCAGAGCGACAGCATAACCTCCATTATCCCTGACCACACCTTTTGGCATACCAGTTGTACCTGACGTATATAGAATGTACAGCGGATCAGTTGACTTCACCATAGTGCAACCGACCGGACTTGCATCCTTCATTAGCTCAGCCCAATCAAAATCACGGCCGTCCACCAATCTGGCGGTTACTTGCTCCCTCTGGTAGACAATGCATTTCTCCGGTTTATATCTGCTCAGTTCGATTGCTTTGTCCAGAAGTGGTTTATATTTGATAACCCTTTGGGCTTCTATCCCACACGAGGCAGATATAACCAGTTTTGGCTTGGCATCATCAATTCTGATAGCCAACTCACGGGAGGCGAAGCCCCCGAAAACCACTGAGTGTATGGCACCAATTCTGGCACAGGCAAGCATTGCTACCACAGACTCGGGAATCATGGGCATATATATAATAACCCGGTCTCCTCTGGAAACGCCGTTCGCTGTAAGAACTCCGGCAAATCTCGATACCTGGTCAAGAAGTTCCGCATAGGTATACTTTTTGATAGTATTTGTTACCGGACTATCATAAATAAGTGCTATCTGGTTAGCCCGGCCACTGTTAACGTGGTAATCGAGCGCGTTATAGCATATGTTAAGTTCTCCATCGGGAAACCATTTGTAAAACGGCAGGTTGGTAGCGTCGAGAACACTGGTAAATTCTTTCTGCCACTCTATATCCTTAGCTGCCTCTCCCCAGAATTTTTCTCTGTTGTTAATGGACTCCTCGTAAGCTTTCTGGTAATTGCCTGCCACCTGCTGCTCCTTTCATATTCATGCTATATTGAAAATCAGTGCCACTATTTCGCAGATGTGTATCTTCTCCAAATTGCGAGCTTTGGGAATTCACTACCGCTCACACTGTGGCAAGTCTCCTGATTAATCTGCTGCGAAGTTGCCCTAACTTTGCCAGGCTCCTTGTACACAACCGAAATCAGGCTCTGTATATTTGACATAGAAATGACCGCCAGGATTCAGAACCGGTGTGTGGACCATACGGTATGCCACCCGTCAACATGTTTATATTTATATTGGAGTCTTCAACCCCCTATTCTTCCGGGCCTATTTCCGGGAACCGCTAACCATGCCGGGCATGAACGACACCAGGATGGATTCCCTTGGTTAGCCGGGCCTTTATTACAAATTCGCCCTCTTGGATTTTCAATCCAGGCCCGGTTATCCTCTTCTGTCCCCAGACCCCTTGCTTTCTGAGCATTAATCTCCACCAAAGGATCCGGATTCAGTTTGTGCAGGGAGGTTATCTGTCTGCCCTCGGAGCGAAATCAAACTCGAACTATGCCCCCAGTGGTAATAATCAGCGGGTATTCCTTTTTGGGAGTAGCGAAGGCAATACAAAATATAGTCCGACCGCTCAGCTCTCTAGGTTACCGGCCGCGCTGCCTGCCAGCATATATGGTGCTTGAGTTACTTTTCCTGCTCTCTTCTTAACTCTTCTCTACGATTTTTCTCCAGTTTTTCCTTATAGCTATCCCAGGATTCTGCATCGGCCGCCATTCTGTCTCGGAAATCTGGTTTCATCTCGGTATGTTCCTCTCTGTCGATTATGGCCCAGAGCGGGAACGGTTCCAAAGGGGGGCACCCTCCGGCAAATACACCCTGACCGCGATGCTTCCTCACGCAATCTCCTACTAAGATGACATCCTTACCCGGTTTAACTCCTTCAGGCAGTTTCTTCTTAGCGCCGGCAATAATGGTAATGCCTTTGTTCTTATCGTACTGGCCCATCGCTTTCAGTTTTTCCATGGTGAAAGCAATCAAGCCCTGGCAACTGCTACATGAGTTTTCCAAACAGAAATTATACTCAGGCCAGGCATCAAACCCCTCCAGATAGGGAAGCCATAGTTTTTTGTATACCTCTTTTATCTGTCTGCCACGAATCTCTATCTTGTTTTCCTTATAATTACCCAGCCCACGCTCACCTGCAGGAGTGAAATAATCCACCTTATTGATATCAAGGCCAATCATCCGGCAAATAGTGGCATCAACGGCGACAGGGTCTCTGCCGGCTACCACGCAACCAAAATCCACCGGGCTGGTGCTATGCGGGCCGAAGCCCTCGGCAGGCCGTATCATATCAACTATGGAAAGGTCAGCCCTGACGACCGACCATAAATCCATCATTGCCGCCGCGAGATTAGTCAGGTGCATCTGCTGATGAAATTTGTCTTGAACCGTTCCCTTAATATTTTTCAAAGCACAGGTGAAGACCATGCTGGCATGAGACTTGAAGATGGGTACATTGACTATATGGTCAGCCTCAACCAGAAATCTGGGCAGCTGCACCCTGTTGATGCCTGACCTCGCGTCCCGAATGGGGATGCTTATCAAGTCCTTTTCTCTCTTGATGTCAACAATCCTATCGACCCCCGCTTCTTCGGCCGCTTTACCTATACCGGTAATTTCAAGACACTCTAATGTGTCACAACCTATAGCAGAAGATTCCGCTAATACTATCTCTTTGGGATTAGCTCTTCGCAGTATCTTGATTACGGCTGATACAACTGCAGGACTGGTATTGGCGCTGGTTTCAGGTGGAATCGGATGGCCAGCATTAGGTTTTACTACAACCACAGAATTGGGCTTTATCAGGTTTTCAACCCCACCTAAAAGAGATAATGCCTCCCCCACCATTTCCTCAGCATTGGCCCCTTTTACAACGGAAACGACAGATTTTGCCATTACATTAACCTCCAGTCACAAGTGCCAATTCATTGCAGAGTTAAGGATTTCTTCCACACCAAAGTTTTATCGAGTAGTCCAATGGTTGACCTTGGTTGCCGGTTTACTGGTCACCCTCATCAACCATGGCAACCATTCTGACCATTGAACCATCGCCACCTTGCCATTTTATGGGCCAGCCGGCAATGGTCACTCTTTTGCCGGTGACCTTATCAACGTCGCCGCCTACATTTTCCCATCCCATGATGCCATTGCCAAGCAGGATTTTGTGGCAGGGTTCCCATAGCGGGAAGTCCTGGGCGACATCATGACCGGTCTCTTCCTTATATTCAGCACACACATCCGGTCTCAAGGGACCTGGACCATGAGGCCCGATAGCAGTTGCCAGAGGATGGTCCAGTGCCTGCTGGTCAACTCCAACCGCCTTAACACCCTTCTCAAGGAACCAATCGCCAGCCTCCTTATAGAGGCCTGGAGAGTAGCAAAAATAATCGGTGTTGTCTCCGAAGTTGTGGTGCCATCCAGTATTTACGATAACGATATCACCCTTCTCTATTTTGGGTCTGGCGTTTTCCAGGTCTTCGGGCATTACAACGCCCCACTTTCCTTTCGGAATACTGACCACAACTGCGGTGCCATAATAGCTCTCCAGCGGAATTTCGTCAGTATATTTGGGCCCCTTCAGTTTGTTGGCGGGAAGGACATGGATCGGCGAGTCCGCATGTGTCGAGCAATGCATCGGAGCGGTAATCCACTGAGTGAGTACTCCAGCTTTTGAATGATAATGGAATCTCTCAATCTTCACGTCAGGGAAGTACGGCCACAGGGGTGTGCCGTGCCCAAAAGGTTGACTCAAATCATAAAGCTTTACTGCCATAAGAAACCTCCTTTTGTTTTTATTATTTTATTATTGTAAAGCACGAGGTTACTATATAGTATGAAGCTATTTCAGGTGTGCTTTGATGGCAGTAATTGCTATGTTAAAAGGCGGCTCATTTCCCAGCCCCACCGGATATTCGTTGACCAGATAATATGCCCATTTACTTACCTTGTCAAGCAACTTGAAATTGGAGTCTCTTGT
>CAYXWH010000057.1:0-11572 GCA_964468755.1 uncultured Dehalococcoidaceae bacterium | reverse complement strand
AGTTTGCCTGCCCGATAAGCTCAAGGAACTCTTTTTCCGCGAGCTGTCTGGTGCCAAACTCCCGGGCTCTGGCGAGCTTGGAGCCGGGGTCAGCGCCAACGACCAGGTAGCTGGTCTTCCCGGTAACGCTGCTGCCGGTGGTGCCACCGAGGGCTTTAACCTTCGCTTCTGCCTCTTGCCTGGTCAGCGATTCAAGTTTGCCGGTGAGGACAAACTCCATGCCTGCTAAAGGCTGTTCTTCCGGTCTGGCGGCAGCTTCTTCCATGATAACACCAGCCTGGCGAAGTCGCTCTATTATTTCTCTATTTTCCTTCCGGCTGAAGAAGGCAATAATGCTATCCGCAATCTTGGGACCAACGGCGGCAATGGACATCAGGTCTTCCCTCGACGCACTTTTAAGTTTATCAAGGCTGTGGTAATTCCCGGCAAGGATTCCCGCCATTTCCCCACCGACGTGACGTATGCCCAGGGCAAAGATTAGCCTGGCGAGCGGCCGTTCCTTACTGGCATTGATAGCCTCGATGACATTGGCAGCACTCTTCTCTCCCATTCTCTCCAGGCGGGCAAGTTGCTCCTTTTCCAGGGAGTACAGGTCGGCAACATTCCTGACCAGACCTTCCCGTAGCAGCATGGCACTCTGTGATTCCCCGATACCCCGGATATCCATTGCTGCCCGGGAGACAAAGTGCTCCAGTCGCTGCTGTACCTGGGCTGGGCAGGCGGCATTGGAACAGTAGTACATAACCTCGCCTTCGGGTCTGATGACTTCGGCGCCGCACTCCGGGCAGACCGGATTTCCCGGCTCGTCTTTGGGCAGTTTTTCCAGAAGACGGTACTCCTTTTCCCGCCCGGTCCTCTTGCTTGAAACCGGCCCAACGATTTCCGGGATTACATCACCGGCACGCTGCACAATCACGGTGTCGCCTTCGCGAATATCCTTGCGCCGAATATCATCTTCATTGTGCAGGGCCGCCTGCTTGATGGTCACGCCGCCCACCGAGACCGGTTCCAGGATAGCGTAGGGGTTGAGGGTGCCGGTCCGGCCGACGCTGATTTTTATCTCTTTCAGTCGGGTGGTCCCCTGTATCGCCGGGAACTTGTAGGCAATAGCCCACCGTGGTTCGCGACCAACATCTCCCAGTGTCCGGTGCAGGTCAAGCTGGTTTATCTTGATAACGATACCATCGGCTTCATACTGCAGGGTTTCCCGTCGCTCCACCCACTTACGGTAATACTCTTCGACATGTTCGATGCCGGTGACACGCTCATTGTTGGGGTTTACCTTGAAGCCCAGTGACGCAAGGTAATGGAGTGTTTCCCAGTGGGTTTCCGGTGTGGCTTTACCTTCAGCATAGCCCAACATATAGATATAGATATCCAGCGGTCTCCGGGCGGTGATGCGCGGGTCGAGCTGGCGTACCGAACCGGCGGCGGCATTTCTCGGGTTGGCAAAGAGCGACAGACCTTCGGCAGCGCGCTCCCGGTTCAGCTTGTGAAAACCTGAACGGGGCAGGTAGACCTCACCCCGAACTTCAAAGCGGGGTGGGGCATCTTTGGACACGGATAACGGGATACTTCGGATAGTCCTCAGGTTCCGGGTGATATCCTCACCCCGGACGCCATCACCCCGGGTGGCACCGGCCACGAACTGACCGTCAACATAGGTAAGGGCGACCGCCAGGCCGTCAATCTTATGTTCCCCGACGAAATCGAATTTGGATTCAGTAACCAGCCTGGTGGTGCGGTTATACCAGGTCAGTAAATCATCTCTGGAGAAGACATTGCCCAGGGAGAGCATGGGCAGGGGGTGCTCCACCACGCCGAAGGCTTCAACGGGGGCTGCCCCCACTCGCTGGGTCGGTGAATCGGGCGTCAGAAACCGGGGATACTCCTCCTCCAGTTGCTTCAACTCCCGCATCAACCGGTCGTATTCGGCATCGCTGATTTCGGGGCTGTCCAGAACGTAATAAAGATAGTTATGCCGGTTAATTTCAGTTTTGAGCTGTTCGATTCGCTCTTCTATTTTATCCAGGTCTGGCAACATCCTCACCCTGAAGCGGTTTACTTATAGAAGTATAGCACAGTGTCCGAACGGGCAAAAGGTAAGCGCCTCGCCTGTTTGCCGGTGGCTGCATGATGGCCAGGAGCTGTTTAATGCCCCGGCGGCTAGCGTTCGCGTCTCAGCTCAAATACCACCGGATTGGCCGGGTCAGGGCAGGCCACCGTGGCTTTATCCGGGTCCGCTTCCCAGGGGAAAGAGCCACCGAATTGCAGCACCTGGGCAAAGGGGAAAACGGCGCAGAATGCCCAGGAACACATGTTATCGGGAGTGGTCTGCCCGATAACAAATTCGTCACCGACTTTATGGCCGGCTTCGCAGGTACCCTGCTGAGAAATAATCCGGGCGATAATGTCAACCATGTTTTTTACCATCCTTCAAATTGTCCAGTATTTCCGGTATCCCCTATAGTTGCAAATGGGAAACGTCATTTAATGAAGTGAGTATTGCCGTTGGCGGGTACGTCTCCAGGATACTCAGCGACGCAAGGTCAATTCGCAACTGGCGCCAGTGACGCAGGTCTATTCCCAGCAGGTTGCATAGCAGCAGTCGCAGCACGCCGCTGTGGGCTACGATGAGTATCGTTTCGCCAACAGAATGCTCTGGCAGTCGGCTGAGAAATGTATATACCCGCTCGTTAAGCTCGGCAAGGCTTTCCCCGCCGGGAAACCGTGTCGGCAGGGCGCGTTCAGCCAGCATCTTAGCCTGCTCCGGGTATTGCCGGCTTATTTCATCATAGGTCAGCCCTTCAAGATGGCCGAAATTAATTTCACCAAGTTCCGGGCAGGTGTTAATAACAAGCCGGTGCCGGCCGGCAATTATTTCCGCTGTCCGTACCGCCCGGCTCAGGTTGCTGGTATAGACAGCGACTATAGGCTCCGTTGACAGCCGATGAGCCAGTCGCTCCGCCTGCCGAACGCCATCGTCACTCAGGGCAATATCGGTCTGTCCCCAGAACCGCAAGGCGCTGTTGCCTTCAGTATTGCCGTGTCTTACCAGGAGTAGTCTGGACAATGCTCCCTCCTCGCTAGGCAAATCCCATTTCAGCCAGCACAATGGCAATAATAATGGCACTCACTTCAGCCACTTCATTGACGGCGCCGTAGTGGGCGTTGCTCAGTCCGGCAAAACGGTTCTTAATAATCAGCATCATTACCACGGTTATCAACCAGACACCGAACAGTATCACCAATCCGGTAAGCTGGAATAAGGGGATAAACACCAGGGCAATGGCAAAGGTGATGACGGTGGCGATGGTGAAACGCTTCCAGGTGGTTCCCCGCTTTAATACTGCTCCCGGAGCCGACGGTGGAGCGTGAACACCGGTGAAAATAGCATAGACCATTGCCCATCGACTGACCACCGGCATGAATACCAGCAACGGCATGAATATTAGCCCCGGCAGGTTGCTCAGGGCAATATACTTGACCAGGAACAGCAGAACAACACCGGTAATGCCGAAAGCGCCAACCCGGGTGTCCTGCACTACCCGCTGTCGTTCCTCGATTGTCTTATGGCTGGCAAGCCCGTCACAGGAGTGGATAAAGCCATTGAGATGACGGGCGCCGGTAATACCGGCCAGAAAAGCAATCAAGAAGGTATTGACTATCGACTGGGGCAGGATAAGGCTGAAAAGCCAGTTCAGTCCCGCCAGAATAAGGCCAATGACGAGGCCGACCAACGGAAAGTAGGCTGTCGAGCCTCCCCATCCTTCAGGGTCAGTCCGGCGTTGCCAGGAAAAGGGTATAACGGTTAATAATTGCAAGGCAGCCAGAAATAACAAAAACTTTGCTCCTTATATACCGCTGCAACGGATTGGTAGAGTGCATTTCAATAAACGGGTTGTATTAGAGTATCTATTCTTCCTCAGCCAGTTGTTCCACAAATAACCGGGGATAGGCGGAGACTACTCTTCTCAGGGCTTCCACATTCTTTCTGATGTCGGCGGCTACCGCTTCATCCTTAATCAGTTGTCCCAGCTTTGACTGGTCAAGTCTCAATACCTGGCTCCATAAACCCTCCGGCTCAAGTACTGCCCTTACCTCTTCTTCACTGAAGCCCGTCTTCTCCACGAGTTTGTAGGTGGCAGCGTGCTCACTGCCGAAGACCCGGTTCAGTCCTTGAGACTGGCAAAAACCGACTATCTCCTCTTTTGCCTCATCAAGCTGGTGGGAGAGTTCCTTTATCTGTGACTGCAAATGGTAGTACCGCTCAACAGCTTCGGCTGCCGTGATTCCCGGCAGCAGGTCCTGACGGGCGGTTTCCGCCGCCGCCTCAACGAAATACTTGTGACGGTAGTAGGGACAGTATTCGGGAAAATCGCAGGGACAATACTGGTTTTCAGTAGCGGGGAAATCACCCCGGGCAATATTTTCCGCCACTTCGGTCACCACCTGCCGTGCCTGGCGTAAGACTGTCTCGTTCCTCGGCGGGCAACTACAGGCGGTGTTAGACCGGAGATGGTAGAGAGTAAGGCATTCTACCGGAAGCCGCCACATCTGCTCGGCAGCAAGCTGGTAAAGGGTCAGTTGCAGGTCATTTTCCAGATAATCGGTTGTGAAGAGTTCCCGGTTCGTTTTGTAATCGATTATCGAAATGCCGCCGCTCTCCAGCTTGTCAACACGGTCGATGAAACCTCTCAGCTTGACACCGCCGATGTCAACATAGAACAGCTTTTCCACGGCTAGCGGCGTATGAAACTCGGCACTGTGTACTTCCCAGAATATGGCCAGTATTTCCTGACCGTAAGCCCGGTAGTTCGCTTCCTCTTCATCCGATTCATAGCCTGCCGAGAGCCAGCTTTGCCGGTAAAACTGCAATAGCTCGTCCAGCGTTGGCGGCGGCGGTACCCTGACCTTAAAAAAGTACTCGACGCAGTGATGCATCGTTGTGCCGAAGCTGAAGTACCATTTGTCTTTCGGCTTCAAACCATCGATGTACTGGAGCTTGTAGAGTAGCGGGCAGCTCTGGTAAAGAGAAATCTGGGTATAGCTTAACGGTTTAATGGTTGTCACTCCCATTCTTGGCAATAAGATGGCAGATTTTCGGTTAATAACAAAGAATCAGGCTATTAATGTGGTAACTGTTATTTAACTGCATTGATAAAGTCATCAAGCTCCACAGCGGCCAGGGTATGGGTCTGCAAAGTTCCCCGCGAACCGAGTTCCAGAGCCAGTCTGGAGATGGTTTCATTATCGGGGGCATCAAGAATGTTGATGAAATCATACTGGCCGAGCAGTGCGTACTGCGCCATTATCGTCACTCCCATGTTTTCCACTTCCCGGTTGACCTCTTTGATTCTCTGTGGGTTGGCTTTGATGGTTTTCCTGCCCTCATCAGTTAGTGTTGTCAACATAACATAAATTGGCATTGCCTCCTCCTTATGGCAAAAAGCCGGTATTTTTGAAATTATAAAGCGACGGCCGCTATTTGTCCATCGCTCATAGTTTTGCCATTGTTTTCTTATTCCGGCATGCTGCCCATGGTAAAGGAGCGTTCCAGGCTGGTTTCTCCACGTAACAGTGAAAGCTTGGTTGGTTCACCCGGGCTTTTATACTCACCGACGTAGGAGGTAAGGGCCGCCACGTCTCTAATCGGTGTTCCGTCTATTTTCAAAATAATATCGCCCTTTTTAATTCCTACCATCGCCGCCGGGCTGTCGGCGGTGACAGTAACGACACGGACGCCGTTAACTGACTCCAGACCTGTGTCTTTAGCCATGTTTGGCGTGAGATTGGAGATATTGATGCCAATACGGGGGTAATCGTAAGCGCCCTGAGCAATGATTTCACTAGCAACCCGGGTTACTTTGTTGGCGGAGACCGCGTAATAGATGCCGTCTCCCTCGTCGGGGTCAACCCTGGCTATTACCAGTCCAATTATCTCACCCCCGGAATTAATCAACGGGCAGCCGGAATTGCCAAAATTAGCCGCAGCGTCAAACTGGATGAGGTTAGCTACCCACTGGCTGCCGGTATTTTTCTGAATTTCAACAAATCGGTTCAACTGGCTGACAATACCGGCGGTCAGGGAATCGGTCAGGTCAAAGGGATGCCCGATGGCTACCAACGGCTCACCGATTTTAATCCGGTTGGAATCGGCAAGGGGTGGGGGTTCAATGGATGGAGTGGTGTCCAGTTTCAGTACGGCGATATCGCTGTACTTGCAGGTACCGACAGTTGTCGCCCGAGACACTTTCCCGTTAGGGAGGATAACATAGATTCGGGAAATATTCTCAACCACGTGGAATGCGGTCACCACGTGAGCTTCATTGTCAAGGATAAACCCGGAGCCGATAGTTCCTTCACCGTTGCTTATCCTGACCGTCGCCTGTCTTACTTTTTGATAGACTTCGTGGGCATTTATCACCGAATGGGAAAGACCAGTGAGGTTGTGCATGTCGTCTTCGAGAGTGACCACCCGGCTTGCGGTCTTATTTAAATCGCTTTCCAGAGTGTCAATACTATTCCTGGTTAAATTCAGTTCACCCTGGAGCGTGCTCCTTGCGGTATCGATTCGGGTCATAAGGTTGCTTTCCAGTTCGCTGGTTTTGGCTCTGGTTTCTCCCTTAAAGACAACCAGTTCATCGCTGATACTCTTAATTCCCGCCGCCTGCTCCTGATGGTAGATTTCCAGCTGACCGCTCAGGTAGTCAATCTGCCCGCTGAGCGTGTAGGCGTAATAACCAAAGCCACCGCAGACAACAAGAAGCAGAGCCAGAATTCCAATAACTATCTTATTCATCATAAATCTTCCCCTTGTACCAGACTAGACCCTTTTAATTACCAGCAAGCCATAATGGCAATATAGTTGTTGATTTGTGAGCCTATGTAAGCTGTGAACGTTCCGGCTGTAAAAGACAATCTCTATTTTCATTACCGCCTTGTTTCCCCGCAGGAATAGCGATTAGCCACCGTCGGTCTGCGGAAAGGCAACTTCGGAGTAGAGAAATTCCACTCGCTGCTTGTGCATCAGTTCTTCAGTAGCCAGCACTTCCAGCAATCTTTTTACTTCCCCTTCAGGATGTATCCCGGCCAGAACGAGGTAAAAGTCATGGGAGAATTTCTCGCGGTTAGCCGCCATCAGGAAGACGTCCTTTAGTTCCATATCAGCCGTTACCCCGGGCTGGTCCAGCTTTTCGGCAATCTTATAATCGATGGTCTCTCCCTGGGTGAGGGCTCCTTCCCCGAGTTCACCACACAGGTACCGTTCCAGCAGGTGCTGGTGCCCCTGTTCCTGACGGGACAGTTCCTCAAAAGCGTCTGTCACCGACGGCTTCTCCATAATCTGGCTGAGGTCATGGTACAGGCGTTGCGATTCTATTTCCTTGCCTATTGCCTTCTGCAAGATTTCCCTGAGGGTTGTCTGCACTGTCATGATTTATCCACCGCATTTTGACTAACATACATTGGCTGAGAGGGACAGGTACGAATATAGCCGGCGTTTAGGCTAAAGGTATTATTGTTTCTCAAGCTCTTTCTTCAACCCGGAGAGCTGAGTCAGGTGAGACTTTTCCTCGATAATTATTTTATCCATCGTGGGGTGGGTACGCTCCGGCATTACGTCTTTCATCTGATAGTAAAAAAGTATGGAATCTTTCTCCGCGCTGATACCCAGCTCCAGCGCCTTGATGTCACTGTCTACCTGTATTGCCGTTTCACTGGTGACCGTGTCATCGGTGAAGACGGCATTATCAACCAGTGCCTGAAGATAACCGGCATATTCTTCACTGAAGAGTTCCGGGATAGGGAAAGCACCGGCTTCAGGGATCATATCCTGGAAAACGCGGATGTGCTCCCGTTCCATACCCGCTAAATGCTGGAATATATGACGGGCGGCCTCATTATCGGACGATTTCGCCATGACATCGTAGAAGGCGATGCCCCGTCTCTCAATATTGATAGCCACGTTAATGAGCTCGCTACCGGAAAAAGATATGGACATCTCAAATCACCTCCACCAATGATTATTCGGTTATGGCGTATCGACACGACTATATTTCTATACGGATGTTTCCTTCTTCGATTTTGACCTTGAAGGTGTTCAATGGTTTAGATGACCTGAACATTTTTCCCAGCGCCGTGGTAAGTCCTGAGCCCTTGAGCCAGCGGTTAACGCTTCCGCTGGTAACGTCAAATTTTGAACCGTGACGGGGACAGGTGACCACCGTGCCCTCCAGCGTGCCGTTCGCCAGCCTGCCGCCGAGATGGGGGCAGCGGCCATCAACCGCATAGAAGGTACCATCAATTTTAGCCAGGAGGATTTCTCTACCCTCCACAATAACTTCCTTCATGGTGCCATCGGTGTACTCGCCGGTTTCACCGACGGTAATAAATTGAGCCACGCTACCTCCTCATGGGCTCGTTTCGCCGGATATAAAACACGGTTTATACGGAATTATACCATTATCCGTATCCCGGACATAAAAAACTTCGGGTAGCCTTACCGTAGACCACACCGTATACTGGCGCGACAGCTGTTACAGCGGTAACGCTACCCGAAATAGTCAACACACCCCCAATACCCCACTGTTAGAAATAAACAGTGCTATTTATTACTATATTTCTTCCAGGATTGAGGTGAAGGTATCGTGGTGGTCTTCCTCATCAGCGAGAATCTGTCTGAATAACCGGCGGGTCGTCTCATCACCTTCACTTCTGGCGGTTTCAATCACCTGTTTGTAGAAGTTAATGGCTCCCTCTTCATCCCTGGCGTCCTGCTCCAGCATTTCTTTGAGGTTTTTACCGATGAAGATAGGTTCCGGCTTGGTAGTCGGGGTGCCGCCCAGATAGTTCAACCTTTCGGCGATGGCTTCGGCGTGCTTCATCTCGCCAATGGCGATGCTTTTCAACTCATCTTTTACGGCAAACGCCTTGGCGCCACTCCAGAGAACGTGCTGCCACATGTACTGGATGGAAACCTGGAGTTCCCGGGCAATAGACTGGTTAAGCAAGTTGATTAACTTTTCTGATGCCGTTGCTTTCGCCATGGTCTGTTCCTCCTTTATATTGATGGTGATTGGACTATTATTCGATTCTCATCCGGTACTGTCAAGCATAAAACGGATGAATTTTTATAGCTGAAAAGACAATTTAAGTACCCTGTGCCATGCATGATATTCACATAACATCCTTTTCGCTGGCTTCCACGGCTCTTTTCAGTTCTTCAGCGAGCAATGGTGGCAGTCCTTCGATATCAACATGGAGAAAACCCCTCACTATGGTAGCCGTGGCTTCATTTCGCGTAAGCCCGCGGGTCATAAGGTACTCAACTTCTTCTTCGGCAATCTTGCCTACCGCCGCCTCGTGGGACAGGTCAATGCCGGCCAGGTTCCCTTTGAGTTCAGGTATGGCGTGGATTATACCTTTCTCCTTTAGAATAAGCCCGCGGCATTCCAGGTGCCCTTTCACATCGGGGGCATTACCCTCAATATAACCCCGGGCGATGATGTTACCGCCGGTGGTTATCGCCCGGGAGATGATTTCTGTCCGGGCACCTCTGGCGTTCAGGAGTGCCCGTGCCCCGACATCCAGTGTCGAACCCTTGTCGGCCAGGAGGATACTGTTGTACCTTACCGTGGCGTTTTCCCCGATACATCTGGCCGACGGGTACATCTGGAGTGAGCGCACCGGCTTCATCAGTACATAGTTGCTCAGGAACAAGCCGTTATCCTCAACAACAACACCGGTACGAGGACGTACCGCTACCTCCGGGTTCCAGTTATGTATCATGGTAAAGGTAATTTTAGCTCCCGGCTTGATGTAAAACTCGGAGACACCAAGGTGCAGTCCGGGCTCATCTTTGGAGGCAATGGCACAGCCGGTAATAATATGAAGCTCGGAGCCTTCCTCGGCAATAATGACATTGTGTACATTCTGGGTCAATCGTGCCTGGCTCAAGTAGAGACATGCCTGGACCGGCATAGTAGTCTTGTAACCGGGGAGTGCCCGGATAAAGTATCCGTTACTCTGGTTTAATTCCACGTTGGCGGTATATTTATCAGCGTCAACGGCAACTGCCTGCCACCAGTAATCCGCCAGCCAATCGTATTTCTCCAGTGCCTGGCTGACAGCCATTACCTCGATACCCTCCTGAAGCACGGAGCTATGCACCGGGGTATTGTCCATCTGAATAAAAGTTCCCGACCTCTGGCTGGTATCATCCAGAATCACGCCCGCTCCCAGCATCTGCTCCTTGGTCAATGCCGGTAGCTGAGAGGGGTCATCCTGGTAGGTATGAGGCTCGGCGGAGCTGGCGTACTTACCTAAATCAATATCCTCGCCGTAGGCAGCGGGTTTGTTGATCGCTGATTCTGCTTTATCCTTTTTCTGTGATGGTTCTGTGCTTTTCGCGCTCATTTAATGTACCTTTCTATTTCCGTTGCACTTGAGCAGGCACTGGACACACTCTTCATAGCCTTTTTCCTTTACGGTTGCCAGTATCTCATGGGGGTCAGCGGCACAGCCGATATGCCCGTCGACCATGACATAGCCAGTGCGAGCGTTTACGTAGTTCAGGATATGCCCGGTATGGGTTATAATCAGCCCCATGCACTTCCGTAGCCGTATCGGGCAGTCCTTTTCCAGTAACTGGTTCATCAAATCACCTATCAGGGCAATGTTTACCAGGTCAACACCGGATTCCGGCTCATCCAGAAGCGACAGCATTGGTTTTTGCGCCAGCAACTGCATTAGCTCGGAGCGCTTTATCTCTCCTCCGGAAAATCCATAATTGATATCCCGGTCCAGGAAATCAGCCAGGTCGGTCTTTGTCGCCAGTTCATCAATCGTGCTCTCACTCGATTTGTCCTTGAGACAGGCTGCGACCATATCCCGCGTTTTTACTCCCCTGATTACCGGGGGACGCTGGAAAGACATGCCGATACCCAGACGCGACCGTTCATCCAGGGGCAATCTGGTTATATCCTTGCCATCAAAGACTATGCTGCCCTTGGTTATATGATATTTGGGAAATCCCATTATCGCCATGAGCAGGGTACTCTTGCCGGCCCCGTTAGGACCGAAAAGCACGTGGGTCTCTCCCTGACCTATGCTCAAGTTAATATTGTGAAGAATTTCCCGTTTATCAACCGACACATACAGGTTTTTAATCTCCAGCATAGCATTCATCTCCTTTATCTTCTCTGCCTTACCGTTTAGCCGCCGTCCAGTGATGGATGCTCTTTCTGAACGAACCAGGCGGCGGGATTCTGCAGGAATTCATAGTAGTCCAGAAGCACCGCATGGTGCGCTTTCTCCTGGGCAGACAGAGCCCGATAGAAGTCTCGCTCGGCACCGTAGGCGGTGGCCTGGCTACGCGCCACATAGAAATCATAGGTATTGTTTTCCATAGTCATTGCTGTCTTGACGGCATCGAGCTCGCTGGTAGCCGCTGTTACCTCAGAGTCCATTGATCCTGTTGCCGTGGCAAGAATTGTTTTCAACCGCTTTCCTCCATCCGGTTCGTAGCTGATGGACGGCCATTCATTCCGGCTTCGGACAGCCTCATAGATTT
>CAYXWH010000056.1:0-12206 GCA_964468755.1 uncultured Dehalococcoidaceae bacterium | reverse complement strand
ATGGTTTGAGGCTTTTGTCGTAATCGGGAAACCAGCACGCCTATCGTCACATGCCCACCAATGAACTCACAATTTGCCATACTGAAGAATGCCACTACTACCAACATCAGCTCGCTGAGTTCGTAGGCACCTACCACCGGTTGATTGAATGATTTTCTGCCGATGATGTCAGCCACCGTCATTAACATCATCAGGGCGATGAAGCCGGCCCCTATCCTGCCTACTATAGTGGTGAGGGGCGCTAAGCCCCTTTCCATGACGCTAGCTGCCTTCTCTAGCCACATAAGATTGCCGATCCTCCTTAACGCTGTTATCCGATGTCCTCATAGGCTACACAGGGGCTTGGATATCAAGCCTCTGGGAGTGCAGGGGCAAAGCCCCTGCACTCAAAACATGTGTGGCGAGTGAGAACAGAAGATGGTTAAAAGCCTTACTGTGCGTATTTTTCAGCCAATTGACGGGCTTCTTCAAAGATGGCTCTTCCGGGTAAGCCCTGGTCTTCCGTTTCCTCTATCCACTTATCATAGACCGGCTGAACCGCATCCACCCACCTCTGGAACTCGTCCTCCTGAATCTCATAGAGTGGTGGGTTACCCTTTTTTTGGTCTATCCCTGTGATAACTCCTCGGAGTTCCGCATCCGCATTATCAAAGGCAGCGGCAATGTATTCGCTCATAAAGCGTCCGTTAAGTTCTTCCAGTATCTCCTGTACATCAGGGGGCAGACTATTCCAGGTATCCCAGTTCATTGCCGTCACCAGAAAATCTGACCAGATACCGCGCGGTATAACGGATTTGTACGGGGTTACCTCAAACCACTTGAAAGCCATACAGGCTTCCCAGTCTTTTGGTACATAGTCGAGTAACCCTCTTTCCAGGGCGATGTATATCTCCAGGATATCTACATCTAGGGCAATGCCACCCAGTGCTTCCACTATCTCTGTGCCGTAGGTTGGGCCAGATCTTGTCTTCATCCCTTTAAGGTCTTCAAGCGTTTTGATTTGTTTTTTGGTGGCATATATGCCATGGGCAGGTCCGGTGGGCTGGAACCACATCAACTTCGCTTTGGAATATTGCTCTCGGAATTCAGGGTATTTTTCATACAGATCAAGAGCGACCTTGGTGGAAGACATGGTTGTTTGGAATAGGAAAGGCATCTGCATAATATTGGCAACACCCCCTCCAGCTACAAATTGTTCAACCTGCATCATGCTGCACATATCGGTAACGCCGGCAGCTAGTAAATTAAATTCCTCGCCGGTTTTGACCAGAGACTCGCCGTAGAAAATGGCGGTTTCAACCGGCTTGCCGATAGCCGTGGTGCGCTCCTTTACCATCTCCGACCATGGCTCCAGCATAGCCCAGTTGAATACAGCCTCCGGGGACACCGGGAGAGCTAGCCTTAGCTTGATGGGTTCGACGGGGGCTGGAGCTGGAGCTGGGGCTGGTGCCGGAGCGGGAGCTGGGGCTGGAGCAGGTTCCGGTGCTGGCTGGGTACAACCGGCTAAAATCAACGCAGCCAGTACTATTACCGCTAAACAGATTAAGAATAACCTTTTCATGGTTATTTCCCTCCTTAGCCGGGTGACTTGAATAACGCCGCAATTACTTCACAATAGGCAACACCTCCTTAAATAGTTGTACCAGCTTAAGGCAAAATGAATACAGAGAGCTTTAATAACATTGGAGGAGACAGATTAAGAGCACTGCGATGCTGAATGTGATGAACTGTCGCGCTTATGGTCGTTACCAACACTACTGTACCAGGCATCTAAACTCTTTTGATAGTTTTTTATGCTGCTCCGGTGAGAGGGAGATAACAACGGTTGCCTAAATGTATCCCGGTTGCATCACAATTGTCAACCGGGTACCTGGTCTATTTTCAGAATATCGCTCAGATTGTTACTGTTCTTACCAGATTTTACTGGTACTTTAACCGGCGTGCAAACTACATTAATCAGTGATCATCCTCGGGTACAACACCCTTTTCCCTGGCGATGTATGCCGCCTGCCGGCGGTTATTCACGTTCATTTTACGCAATATCCCGGTCAGGTGCGCCTTTACCGTGTTTTCGGTGATGAACAGGCGGCTGGCAATCTCCCGGTTGGTCAGACTTTTGGCAACCAGGAAGAGTACTTCCTTTTCCCGCTCGCTGAGCCCGAACCGCGACTCCTCTTCCCGTGTGGCTCTTAAATGAGTCAATTCCTCAACAAGCTTTCTTCCCTGCAAAGGAGATACAAAGAAATCGCCTTCCAGCACTCGATTGATGATGCCCACCAGGTTCCCTGATTCAGTCTCCCGGTCCACATAGCCGCTGGCTTCGGCACTGAATATGTAGAACGGGTCCCGTTCTTCCCGGCGCGACTGGGTAAAGATGATGATGTGAGTCCCCAATTCCCTCTCCCGAATCTGGCGGGTTACCTCAAAGCAATCAACCCGGGATATATATTCATCCAGCAAAATAATATCCGGCTGAAGCTCAATAGCCTTTTGGACGGTCTCTTCCCCGGTGGAGCATACCCCCACTACCCTGAGATGAGGTCCTCGGCTCAGGACCGATACCAGACCCTCCCGAAATATTTCATTGCTATCGGCTATCAAGACCCTTATTTGCTGCATTGCTTTAACAAACCTGATTCATCGATGCCAGGATAATGGCCACCGACTAACTAATAGTATTAGTAATTTGGTTTTAACGGAAGTATACTATTTTGTAATTATTCTTACAACCTTATGGTGGTTAATACCCCACAAAATTCACCGGTTCGGGTACTATTCACGCCGGCACGTATCGTCTATTATTTAGCTAATGGAACGACTGCGTTATAGTAGCCATAACCGGCCGCGAAATGAATAAAAGGCGAGCCCATCTCATGCAATGAGGGAGGTAGATAGATGGCAGAACCGACGTCAGATAAACACTACGAGGAAACGTTTGAGTTTGAACTGTGGCACCTCATCAAACAGCGAGCTGAGGAGAAAGACATCAGCTACCATGATGCCATACTGGAAGTGGTCCCTGAGTTTGAGAGAACTATCCGGTACCGCGATAAGGAATATGAGGAAGCCGAAATACAGAAACGACGGAAAGAGATGCTTGAGCTAAGTGAACAGGAACGACGATTGCTCCGCATCCACGAGGGAGGCTAAAATGGCATTGGACAAACTCGCTGACCGGGTTATTGACACCGACGTGATGATAATGGGCGGCGGTATTGCCGGGTGCTACTGCGCCGCCAAGGCTGCCGAGCACGGTTTGAAGGTCACCCTGGTGGAGAAATCCAAGACAGACCGGAGTGGCTGTGGCGCTATGGGTGAAGACCATTATGAACCTGTCCAGTGTGACGGTGTCACCCCTCTGGAATTTGTCCGTCTCTGGGAAGAGCGCCAGCACGACCTCAACGGAGACGGCCGCTTCACCGACCGGAATATCCCCTACCGGCTGCTGGATAAAAGCCTGTGGGTACTGGAAGAGTCGGAGAAACTCGGCATCACCATGAAGTGGGACGATGGCGAGTACTACCATATGCCCAGTGGCTGGTTCGGGGGTCCCCGACTGATGATCCGCGTCCACTGGCCGGATATCAAACCAAAGCTAGCCAGAGCGGTAAGGCGTAGCGGCGCCAATATCCTTGAGCGCACCATGGTAGTCGACCTGCTGACGGATAACGGGCGCGTGGCAGGGGCCACCGCTATTGATACCCGCACCGGTGAATTCATCGTCATCAAGGCGAAGGCAGTGGTACTGGCCACCGGTATTTTTGCCCGCTGCTATGAGCCGGAGGAGCCCCTGTTCTACAAGTACCAGATGAAATATCACTGGTGCCCGGCGTCCATCTCCGGAGACGGCTACGCGGTGGCTTACCGGGCTGGTGCTGACCTGGCCAACATGGATATCACCGGCTGGGGACTCCGGATACGGGATGATTTAACCATTTCCTATGGCAATTTTGACCATGGCGACGGCATCCGCGCCAAGTGGTATACCTGGGATGGTGATGAAATCCCCTATCCCACGGCGGACAAGTACCGGGAGATAGAGCTAAAGGGTAAAGACCCGATATATGTCAGTCAGTCGCACCTGCCGGATGACTATCACCGCCGGATGCAGATAGCCTTCACCGACGAAAAGGCCATATCATTTAAAATTGCCGAAGAGCGGGGCTTCAACCCGAGGACACACCGCTACGAGTTAATGGAGAACCACCCCCTGAACTTCATGGTGCCTACCGGCGTCAATGTCAATGACGACTTTGCCGCTTCTCTGGAAGGACTGTATGCCATCGGTGATTGCGCCAACGGTTGTCATGGTTGCGGCAATGCCGCCCTCGGCGGTCTATTAGTCGGCGATAATATCCACAGGTTCATCAGTGGCGCCGGGGAGCCGGTCATCAACCAGGCCCAGGTAGCAAGCCAGAAGCAGACCGCGCTGGCACCACTGGGCGTCAAGCGGGGCACCGAGCCAATTGAACTGGAACTGTCCACCCGCTATATCTGCAAGCGTTATGTAGGCATGCTTAAAAATGAAGGCAGGCTGCTCGAAGGGCAGCGGCGGCTCCGCTCGCTGAAAAGAGAGTTCCTGCCCAAGCTCATGGCGAAAGACCCGCACTACCTGATGCGGGCGCTTGAGTGCCGTAACATCATCGACCTTGTCGAGCTGCATATTGCCGCCTGCCTGGTAAGAAAGGAGACCAGGGGCCAGTTTGTCCGGCTCGACTATCCGGATAAAGACCCGTCCCGGGATAACATGATTACCATACAACGCCTGGACAACGGCAATCCGGCGCTGGAAATACGGGAACCGCCCGACCTTAAGCCGGAGTACCTGAAGGAGGAGAAGTAGTATGGCTACGGTCATCGATTATACACGCTGTATCGGCTGCGGAAAATGCTACGACCTGTGCCCCATGGATGTCTTTACCTGGGATGAAGAAATGGACATGCCGGTGGTGACACATGAAGAAGACTGCTGGTTCTGCGGCGTGTGCTGGCTTGAGTGCCCGAAACGGGCGATAGACATCGTCTACCCGGCATGTTTCTGGTAAGTCACAGCCTGATATCATGGCTTATCTTTAAGGAAGTAGAAGTTGCCGTGTCTCCAGATAAAGTACTGTACACCGATGTACCGGTAGTAAGCGATGGAATCGCCGGGCGCTGCGCAGTCGCCAAGGCTACTGTGTGCGGCTGGTAGGTCATCCCATCCGAGAAGGTAACAACCGACCGTAGTGGCAGCTTGCCAGATTATTGCCCACTACGGTATCTTTCCCCTGTAAAGCGTAACACCGGTTGAACCGGTAACCCACTGGGAGCATGCTCAGAGTGCCACCAATGGGAAGGGACGCTTTGCCAGTAATCCATACGAACACCGCGGTTCTATCTCATCCACGATTAGATAATTTCTCCGTTATCTATTTTTTATCCCACGCTGCAATTTATGGTAATTATTGTAATATTTAAGCCCTGGTAATAGTCATTATATGGTGATATTGACAGCATGGTAATAATAGTATATCCTTCCAGAAAATATTAGTAAAATATTAAACTGAATTTTTCGATAATTACACGGTTCAATAAAGCAAAGGGGGTGTAAATGGAGTAGTTCAAAGATAATTAAAATGGGACCCTATATATTCTCTGTGAAGGAGGAAACAGGGTTGAGAAGAATTGCTTTAGCTATCCTAATACTAGTACTGACAAGTGGTTTGATTCTCAGCGGTTGCGCCGCCCCCGAACCAGCCCCAGCCCCAGCTCCAGCACCAGCCCCGGCACCGGAAGCGCCATCGCCGGTAACCGGTCCGGTGGCACCGGAAGTTGAGCCGCCATCCCCGGCACCGGCTCCCGCAGCAACGGTCCATGACCCCGCCAGATACGGCGGCCGACTTGATTTCTCCATACAACTGCAACCGCTTGACTTCGGCGTGCCGGATGCCGGGTTGCGCGGCATGCATCACTATGCACGCATGTCCATGCAGCACCTGGTAAAGGCCGACCCCGATAAGCCCGGCAGGTATCTGCCGATGCTGGCTACAAGCTGGGAGCTCGCCCCGGACAGGTCATATTACATATTCCACCTCAGGAAGGGAGTCAAGTTCCATGACGGCACCGATTTCAATGCCCAGGCGGTAAAATACAATTATGACCGCGTCCTCGCCAATCCGTGGCCGCAGCTGCGAGAAGTGTCTTCCATTGAGGTACTCGATGACCATACGGTCAAATTCAACCTGTCAACGTGGAACCCGCTCATCATGAGCGACCTTGAGCGCGAGCCATGCTTTCTCATGTCCCCCACCGCCTATGAAAAGCTGGGCGAGAAAGGGCTGTCCAACAACCCGGTAGGCACCGGCCCCTGGAAGGTAAAGGAATATGCACCGAACCAGTATGTACATTACGAGAAGTTTGATAACTACTGGGAGGAAGGTTATCCCTACCTGGACGAGGTGAAGATTCACTGGATTGCCAATCCGATGACTGCCCAGATAACCCTGGAAAAAGGCGATACCCATGCCATAATGCAGGCCGACCGGGTCACCGCCCTTGAACTAAAGGACAGGGGGTATAAGATAGATACCTTCGTTGGCCAGCTTCAGGGGCTCTACTTCAACACCAAGGACCCCGACTCTATCTGGTACGACCAGCGGATGCGTGAGGCAGTGGAGTACGCTATTAACAAAGAGAAGATAGTCGAGGTGTTCACCGGAGGCTTTAGCAATGCTCACTACGAGTGCATCGACTACATCCACAAGTTCACTGACCCTGGTACCACACCTCGCAAGTACAACCCCGAAAAGGCGAAGCAGCTCCTTGCCGAGGCGGGCTATCCCGATGGTGTTAAGGTGGAGATGTATATGGCTTCATTTACCGGTCAGGCTTCGGATATGATTGTAGCCGTTCAGGAACAGCTGGCGGCGGTGGGCATTGAAGTAGACTTCAAAGTCTTTGATGACGCTGCCTACCGTGAGATCATCTGGTCGCCGGAACAAGGCAACGAGATACGCCTCGCTGATGCCCGGTATGACCCGCCTAACCTGCTGGGTCATGTGAGGTTGGACCTCCAGGAGGAAACGCACAACTGCCCACCTGCCAAGCGGCCGGAGGGGTTCCAGTCACGTTTCGTGCAGGCGATGAGTGAGGTTGACCCCGATAAGCAGCTCCAGCTCCTGGCGGAGATGGAGAAAATCGCCTACGACAACGTCATGTACGTGCCGCTGTGGGACAACACCATGTTCGCCATTTATACTCCCAAGCTGCATGACGCTATCTGGTATCCCACCGGGCCTTTCCAGAAATTGCAGTATGCCTGGATCGAGGAAGACGTGAGGCACTAGAGTATACCAGCACGTGCACGTGGCAGGCGTATCGCCTGCCACGTGCTCATCTACTTCCATCAGCAGGATACAGGTGCCAGCCATAATCTGTCAGATGTTAAGTAAATGACCAGTCACCAAACAATAGCCGGTGATGATATATAGACATGGCTTTCCCCGGTGAAGTATGGGAAGGAGAATAAATTCACCACTGGGATACTGGTTATCGGTGGTGGCATTGCTTGCTTTGAGATGAGGTATAGGTAACCTACACTCGCTACATTATCATAATAACCCGTCAAAAGAGAAATTTTCAGGTAAATTGCATTTTTTATCTTTGGCGGCGATGTAAATATAAAATATTAATATTTTCTTAACTTTTAAGTATTCCCATTTATATTTTTCTGTGATATAATAGTTTTCATGGGAGAATCGGATACGACCTTTATCTTATTTCTGAAAGAAATAATGCGCCGTCGCCGACGATTGCCCAGTCAACTGGCGGCTGAACTTGGCATCAGCCATGCCACCGTAGGTCGCTGGCTCAAGGGTGATGATGTTCCCAGTACCCACTCCTGTGTAAGGCTGGCGGAATACACGGGCATTCCTGCCGAGAAGATTCTCTCCCTTTCCGGTCACCTGCCCCGGGTAGCCGAGGTAGAGTCGGCCAACTGGCCCGAGTTCCGTGAATACGCTCGTCAGAAGTACCGCAATGAGCTCGATGAAGATGTAATTACAATGATTGAAGACCTGATTGAGCGGCGCAGGCAGCGGAAATATAACACCCGAAAGCAGTGACCGGGAAGTCCAGGCGTTTGCCGTAACCTCATTTTGGTCACCTATCAAACCCTGCCGGATAAAAGGCAAGGCTTTAAACAATTTCACCCTTGACTGCTTATGTTCGAGTCAACTATATGATGACTACCGGCAAACACTTCGTAACCATATAGCACTGGGCTTGGTTACTATGGTATACCTTCTTCCATAGCTAAAATATGTATTCATCATTGACTTATCTCCGCTATCTCCAGCCTTATTTACATTCTGCTTTTATTTATGTATAATGCTACAAATAGCCCAATTACTCACCTTATACCAATTAGAAAGACGACGTGTTGTTTATCATACTTTGCCTGCTACTATGAGCATGCATTATAAGAATTATCGCGTTCACGTTTTTCGCCGTCAATGCCGACCTTCGTTACTCCCGGCAACATAATCCGTTTTTTTATTCAGGTTATTAATTTAGGGGTTAGTATACCACCGACCGGAGCAAGGGCAAGCCTCACATGGCAGACGAGAATGAGGAAAAGACCTACATAAGAGACATTGGTTTTACCCTGGGTTCAAACGTTACCGCGGTCGATGTCAAAGATGGCAGGATAGTACGGGTAAAACCATTTCATTTTGACTGGAAGTATGCCCCTGAAGAATTTAACCCGGGAAAGGTCTGGAGAATTGAAGCCCGGGGGAAGGTTTTTGAACCAACCACGAAATCACTGACCACACCCCTGAGCCTCGCCTATAAAAAGCGGTTCTACTCTCCCAACCGGATCCTGTATCCTCTGAAACGATTTGACTGGGACCCCGATGGCGAACGGCATCCGGAGAACCGGGGCAAGAGCGGCTACGTACGGATTTCCTGGGACGAAGCCACGGACATAATCGCCGGTGAGATACAGAGGGTGCGCGATACCTATGGGCCATACGCGGTAATGCCGATAGGTGGTTTGCACGGGGAGACCAAAAATATTCACGCCTCCCACGGGGTCCCGGAATACCTGTTCAGCCTGCTGGGGAACTACACCCTTCATTCCCGAAACGCCGACAGCTGGGAAGGGTGGTACTGGGGAGCCAAACACGTGTGGGGTATGGAGCCGGTGGGCAAGATGAACAACCACTCCAATCTGTTCCCGGATATTGCCCGGAATACTGACCTGCTGCTCTTCTGGGGATGTGACCCGGAGACCACCACCTGGGGATGGGGCGGACAACTGGTGAGCCGGCTCTGCTACTGGTTCAAAGAGCTTGGTATAAAATCGGTATATGTATGCCCGGACCTGAACTACGGCGCTGCCATTCATGCCGATAAATGGATCCCTGTACTGCCCAATACCGATGCCGCGCTGCACCTGGCTATCTCCTATGTCTGGATAACCGAAGATACCTATGACCGGGACTACATTGCCACCCACAGCGTCGGCTTCGATAAGTACAAAGACTATGTGCTGGGCAAAGCGGACGGCGTTGCCAAGACCCCCGCGTGGGCATCCCCGATAACCGGCATTCCGGAATGGACCATCAAGGCACTGGCCCGGCAGTGGGCAAAACAGGTGACATCAACCGTACACGGTAACGGCGGCTCCATGATCCGGGGTCCCTATTCCCACGAACCCGCCCGTCTCGAGGTGCTGAACCTGGCAATGCAGGGTTGGGGTAAACCTGGCGCCAACCAGGCTACCACCATTGAATGGGGGCTGATGGCTGAAGAGCGGTCGCCCCTGCCACGGGCCCGGGTCAAGCCCAACGCCTGGGGGTCGAGGTTCAAGAAAATCAAGCGAGACAACAAACAGCTTATTGCCAAGACACTCCTCGCTGAAGCCATACTCAATCATTCCCCGGAAAACCCGCTAAGCTGGTATGGCAAGACATCTATTTACGGTGATGCTGAAGACCAGTTCGTAAAATATACCTACCCTATCCCCGGGGAAGAAGGCGGTACCGAATTACGCCTGATCTGGAGCGACTGCCCGTGCCACATCGCCTGCTGGAATGGCGGCAACCGTTTCATCCAAGCCCTGAGGAGCCCGAAGATAGAATGCTTTATCACCCAGCATCCTTGGCTGGAGAACGACTGCCTGTATTCCGATATAATCCTGCCGGCTTGCACCACCTTTGAGGTGGAGGACCTGGGAGCCGACTTCATGAGCGGGCAATTCCATACCCTGTTCCGACAACGCAAATGCGTGGAGCAGCTCGTTGAATCCAAGAGTGACATGGAATGCGTCGCTGAGGTCGCCAGGAAACTCGGTATCTATGAGCGATTCATCGAGGGCCTGACCATCGAAGAGCGGATACGAAACGGCTTCGAGCAATCCGGTGTACAGGACATGGTCAGCTGGGAAGAATTCAATGAAAAGGACTACTATGTGGTCCCCACTGACCCCGAATGGCAGAGCCGGCCGGTAAGCATGGTTGATTTCTATGAAGACCCGGAAAATAATCCGCTGTCCACACCTTCGGGTAAAATAGAGTTCTATTCCCATAGACTATCGGAGCATTTCCCCGATGATAGGGAAAGAGGCCCGGTGCCCGGCTATATTACCGGGGGTGATACGCACCGGGAAAGCCTCTCCTGTGAACAGGCTAAGGACTATCCTTTGCTGTTTGTCTCCAACCACCCCAGGTGGCGGTTACACGCCGAGCACGACGATATATCCTGGTTGCGGGAGATTGAGACATGCAAGGTGAAGGGACCCGACGGGTACCTCTACGAACCGGTGTGGATTCATCCATCAGTCGCCGCGGCACGGGGTATCTTACACGGGGATATAGTAAGCGTGTACAATGAGCGGGGTATAGTCCTCGGTGGTGCCCGCATTACGGAAAGGATAATGCCCGGAGTTGTCTATCAGGACCATGGGGCAAGGGTTGACCCCATTATACCGGGGAAGATTGACCGTGGCGGCTCCAACAACCTCATATCCCCGACGGCTACCACTTCCAGACATTGCTCCGGCATGGCCACCAGTGGTTTCCTGGTACAGGTAGAAAAGGCCGACTTAGCCGCCTTACGGGCTGAATATCCTGAAGCCTTCAAACGCGACTATGACCCGGCTACCGGGATGCTTTTTGGCTCCTGGATTAAATGAGGAGAGTAGCCTATGAAAGTATGGGTTATTGATGCCGCCCGGTGCAACGGGTGCTACAACTGCCAGATTGCATGCAAGGATGAACACGTGGATAACGACTGGACGCCAATTGCCAAGCCCCAGCCGGACACGGGACAGTTCTGGATGAAGATGACCCAGGAGACCAGAGGCACCGTTCCCAAGGTACGGGTATCCTACCTGCCTATCCTGTGCATGCACTGCGACAACGCTCCCTGCATTCCAGCCTGCCCGGTCGAAGGCGGGATATACCGGAGACCTGACGGGCTGGTCATCATCGACCCCACCAAATGCAACGGCTGCCGCAACTGTGTCGATGCCTGCCCGTATGGCTGCATCTACTTTAACCAGGAACTGAACATCGCGCAAAAATGCACCGGCTGCGCCCACCTGCTGGACAAGGGGTGGCAGGAACCCCGTTGCGTCGACGCCTGCATGACCGAGGCAATAAAGTTCGGCGAGGAATCCGACTTCGGTGAGCTTATCAACCGGGCTGAGGTGCTGCACCCCGAATACGGCACCAAGCCAAGAGTATATTACCTGAACCTGCCCCGGAAATTTATCGGGGGAACGGTGTATGACCCCAACATAAAAGAGATTATTGAGGGCGCCACCTGCACCCTGACCGACACGAACAGCGGTAGCACGTTTACCGCCGTTACCGATGGCTTCGGTGACTTCTGGTTTGAAGGGCTGGGAGAAAGTACATTCTCGCTGACCATTGAAGCCAACGGCAAATCCAGGACGATAGACCCAATCAGTACCGCCAGGGACGTAAACCTTGGCGATATTCCGCTTCCATGACTAGACCCGGTTACCAGGTCTTATATACCTGGTAACTATTAAAAAAGAATGCGGGTTTCGACTGTGAATATGAATGGCCATTACAGGAGGTAGAATGCATGGAGTAGAATGATACCTTGTTGTCCCATCGTAAACAAATTTCAATGATTATTTTGGAGGCTTAAATATGAGATTTATTGACCCACATCTGCACACCGACATGATTGAC
>CAYXWH010000055.1:10959-12232 GCA_964468755.1 uncultured Dehalococcoidaceae bacterium | reverse complement strand
AGGCTGGACGGCTTTACACTCACTAACGGCGATCCCGCGATAGAACTGTCCCAGTGCCCCATAACGATAACCAACTGCGTCTTCCGCGGCAATGCAAACTCCGGGGAATACGGGAGAGGCGGAGCTATCAAGGCTTATAACTGCGATTATAAGGTGTATAACTGTACTTTCGCCGGTAACTCAGCGGGGGATACTGGCGGGGCGATATACAATAGCTGGGGCACCCCGACGATTACCAACTGTACCTTCTACGGTAACTCAGCCACCAACGGCGGCGGGGCGATATCGAATTATAACAGCGATCCGTATGTGACCAACTGCATCCTGTGGAACGATAGCCCCGATGAGATTTACGACATTGAAACATCAAACCCAACCGTATCCTACTGCGTTGTCCAGGGCGGATACTCAGGCACAGATATTCACACACAAGACCCGTGCCTCGTTGACCCTGATGGTGCGGACGATACCATCGGCACCGCCGACGACGATTTTCACCTGGACCCAGACCCCCCCACCCAGATAAATATTGAATCCGGCAACAACGCAGCTGTTCCGTCCTGGCTTACCACTGACTTCGAGGGTGAACCACGCATCATGATTAAGATGCATTTAAAAGCACCCGCCGTAGTGGACAGAGGTGCCGATGAGTACAAGCCTGCAAATGATGCACCACAGCTATCTACCCACGGCTTATCGCCGTCTTCAGGCTATACCGACACCGAGTTCACGTACTACGTGTTCTATAGTGATAGCAATTGGGACCCGCCCTATTCAATCACGGTTTCCATTGATGGTGGTACACCTCATCCGATGATATATCAATATGGCAACACCTACGAGGGCGAGCGGTATGAGTATGAAACCAGCGGACTGGCACCGGGCTCGCATACCTACCAGTTTGCCGCCACCGATAGTGTTGATGCTGCCACCGGTGATACCGGCATGTATAGTGGACCTACAGTGACAAACAGGGTACCCAATGCGCCCCAAGCACCCAAGTGCGAGGGGCAGACCAACCCTACCAAGGTTGGTGACTCAACGCCTGAATTCAGCTGGACCTTCTCTGACGATGATGCTGGTAATACCCAGGGGGCTTATCAGGTCCTGGTGACTTCTGGCGCAGGAGGCACAGGAGATACTATGTGGGACTCGGGCAAGGTCACCAGCAGTGACAGCGAGGTCTCCTACGCCGGCGACGCCCTGGCTCCGAGCCAGACCTACTACTGGAAGGTAAAGACCTGGGACAACTATGATGCCGAGGGCGCCTACT
>CAYXWH010000055.1:0-10859 GCA_964468755.1 uncultured Dehalococcoidaceae bacterium | reverse complement strand
ATTGACGGTGTGTCATCCAATAGCACCGTTCCGGGCACGGTGAATGTGGCACCGGGGACATATTACGAGCAGCTCTTTATCAATAAGGCTTACCTGACCGTCCAGTCCACCGCCGGCGCTGCCACCACTATTATCGATGGTACCGGTGTTACCAATAGCTCACCGGAATCTGCAGCCCTGGTCTGGCTGCAGAAAGATTATATAACCTTCAGCGGCTTTACCCTGCATAACTATCCCGCCGCGTGGGGAAGTGGAGCGGTCATCTGGGTGCAGGGCTACGATGGACGTGCGCTGGTCGAGGGTATATCTCACTGCCAGGTTAGCGGGAACAAAATCGATGGGTCACCTTCAAGCATTCCCGGTATCCTCGTAAGTGGCGAAGCCGTTAGCGCCAACGTCACCCAAAATGAAATTGTTAACAGCGGCAGAGACGGCATACTGTTTACAGCCCCACCTGGAGGGGGATTTGATATCGCAAGCATCACCAATAACACCGTAACCGACGCCGCCGATAGCGGTATCTGCCTCCGCCCCGACTCGCCTACCAATTTTATCGATTTTTTTACTTCTGTTATCTCAGGCAATGAAATATCCGGCGGCCAGCATGGTATTAGCATCCAACTCGTCTCTCATCTACCTACGGATTTAAGAATTGAGGACAATACTATCACCGGAGTGGTGACCGGTGATGGCGAGGGCATCGAAATCTTCAATAGTTCTTATGTTCACGTGCTCGGTAACACCCTGCAGGGGAACCAGACCGGCATCAGGATCGAGGAATGTCTCCCTGGCGCACTTATAGATACATGCTCTGCCCGGAATAACAATATCATCGGTAATACCAGCTATGGGATTGAAGCGGTTGATTGTACCGATAACTTTACCGCCACCAACAACTGGTGGGGCGATGCCAGCGGACCCTACCATGCCACTACCAACTCCGGCGGCGCCGGCGATAATGTCACCGATTTTGTAAATTATTCGTCCTGGTTGGGTGCGGCGGTAACAGACTGTAAGTCACAGGATACATCAAGTGGTAACGTTACCGTTGACGCTACGGGTGAGACTGATACCCAGGTGCTCAAGACGGGGACTGGCAACCCTACCATTAACATTGTTCAATTGACCGGCAACCCCGGTGGAGATGCCCCCGGCGGATTTACCGCGACCGGTAAATATATCGATGTCTATATCGATACCGCGACCAATGTTGATGAGATTGAAATCAGGAGCTACTACACAACGTCTGACATTAGCGGGCTGAACGAATCGACACTAAAATTGAGCTGGTGGAACGGCACCGCCTGGGTAGAGTGTTCCGATTCGGGGGCAACCTATCCCGCCGGAGGCCCTACCTATAAGGGCTATGTCTGGGCAAAAATAAGGGCTGATACCATACCTACCCTGGCGCAACTGACGGGGAGTCCCTTCACGTCTATGGCGAGACCGTCCGCATCGCAAGCTTCCGGCGGTTATGGAATAACCAAATATTATCTTAGTATGGATATGCTGGGGACAACGCAAAGAGTTATACGTAACTCTGCCGGTAGAGTGCTGGAACCAGCAGCTATGACCTCCGCCGACGGTGTGCTCAGCATTACTATTCCTCAAAGTACCATGGCCAAGGATAAGAACGGCGCCGGATTAACTGCCCTGGATGTAAGCGTAAATGAGAATCCCCCGCTACCTCCCGAAGACCATAATATTATTGGTTTAATTTATGACTTCCAGCCTGCCGGGGCTACCTTTGACCCGCCGATAACCCTTACCTTTACCTTTGACCCGACTGATATTCCCGAGAGTATAGCCGAGGAAGGCCTGGTTATAGCCTACTATGATAAGGAAGCCGGCAAATGGGTAGAATGCGAATGCACATTTGACCCGAAGGCCAATTGCATAACGGCTTGCATCTCTCATTTTACCTCTTTTGCCCTCCTTGGTCAGCAGGCACCTGAAACATCAGCTGCCTTCTCACTGTCTAACCTCTCTATTCAGCCGACAGGGGTTGAGCCTGCCGAGGCAGTGACTGTTACTGTTTCCGTAGCCAACACCGGCGCTGTTGAAGGAACCTGCGGTCTTGTCCTGAAAGTTGACGGGGTACAGGAGGCATCGGAAGACATAACGGTTGCCGCCGGTGCCAGCCAAAGCGTATCCTTCACCATAAGCAGAGAAGCCCCCGGTAACCATACTGTAAACGTGAGCGGTCTGGAGGGCAGTTTTACTGTTGTCGCTCCAACAGCTCCACCGCCGGCACCGTTGCCACCCCAACCATCAGAACCGACCCAGCAAGCATCACCAGCTCCGCCGGCTCCACTTCCGGCACCTGCATCACCGTCGCCCGCACCAGAAACTAACTGGGTTGTGCTGGGAATAATCATAGCTGCGGTGGTTGTGGTGGTGGTTGTTGTTATCTTCGTTGCCAGGAGAAGGGCTGCATAATTTAAGAATAGTTAAATATACCACCGTAAGAGCGACCAAATAGAGAAATCGCTGGCTGGTTACTACATTGCATATAAGATTGAAATGTTACCTGAGGATTTGACCAGTAGCATATTTTAAGACATCAAGCAATATCACTCCTGTTTTGATTTGGCTTCTAGATATCTGTGCTTAATTGTGTCTCTACTTATATATTGGCCGGTTATTCCCCGATAAGTTTCTGCCATCCGGGCCCAGCCCAAATTTACCTGCCCCCAATAGTGATATCACTTATTAGCTCATTACCATAGTCAGATTATGTCTTATTAATTTAACCACATTGAAAATATATTTAACCTAATGGTTACCTCGTTTAACTGCATTTTAATGTCACATGATGTTAGAATAAGTCGGATGAGTTGGGCTTCCGGGTGTGAAGTATGATAACATACCAGTTTTTTATACGGCTGACAAGGTGTTAAGTCTGCCGGTAAAAAAGAGATAAATTTTTTTTACCGTTCTTTATAGTCAGGCTTTGTGGATATATGCTCGTGAATCCTCTCTGTTTTTTTCAGGAATCGCAGTAGTAGTGAGATTTGATGTTTGAATTGATCAATTATTAGCCAACGGAGAGAGGTGATATAGCTATGGGCTGATAAGACTCAAGACGGTAAGTAATTATGTCAGAAAGGAGAAAGATTCAGTGAAGAAAGTAGTATGGTTATCAATGGTCATGGTCATCACAGTATCTCTGGTGTTTGGGATTTTTGGTTGCGCCCAACCAGAACCGGCACCGGAACCGGCACCAGTTCCTGCACCGGCACCAGCACCGGATCCGGCTCCCGCACCAGATCCCGCACCAGCACCGGCAGCCCCGATTACCCTTAAGGTGGCATCACCCCAACCTGAACAAGCCCCACCTTGCATCTTCGTTAAGTCTTGGGCTGACGATGTTGAGAAGAGAAGCAACGGTCGAGTCACGTTTGAATATTTTTGGGCAGGCAGCTTGACCAAACCGGGAGAAGGGCTAGATGCGGTAAAAGTAGGGCTTGTTGACGTACAGCATGCACCTTTCGACTACTACCCGGACAAGCTACCGCTGGCCAGCATGACTATTAGTCTCCCGTTTGGTCCTGAAGATATGGAACAGCAGCGACAACTATGGGAGAAAATGTTTGAGCACCCGGCTATGCTCAATGATATTGAGCGGTACAACGCGAAATTGCTGGCGGTCGGCCCGGTCGCTCCCTTCGCGATGGGCGCCAAAGAGCCGGTTCTAACCGTTGCTGAATTTGACGGAAGAAAGGTCGGTTGTACTGGAGCTTATATGCCAATATTGCTGGAAGCTGTCGGCGCAGCGCCGGTAACAACTCCAGCCCCGGCGAGATACCAAGCGTTGCAAACCGGTGTCATGGACTCGCATATAATTGGTTTCGATGCTCACTATAAATTTAAGACATACGAAGTAGCTAACCATATAACCCGGCTGGGTGTTTGGACCACTGTTCCTGGCGACATTATTGTAAACCAGGATACTTGGAATGAATTACCCGCCGATATTCAGGACATTATGGTAGAAGCAGCCAAGGATGCTGAACTTAACAATGTAAAAAGTCTGAATGCGATAATGGAAGAGGGTACCAAGGTGATAACCGAGGCAGGAGGATCGGTTAGTGATTTTCCTGCGAAAGAACGACAAATGTGGGCTGAGCTCCTGCCTAATTTTCATGCGCAATGGACTCAGGATATGAATGCGAAGGGATTACCGGGAACAGAGCTTATGAAGCTTTATAAGAGCGTTTGTCAGGAAATGGGGCATGAGTTCCCTCTGGAGTGGCCGGTGGACTAAGCCTGGCTTTTTGTGGCTCAGAGTGCGGTTGTTATCAGCCACCAGACAGGCTCACTTGCTCACAAGCGATTACTTCAGCTGACATGGGTAAATGATTGGGATACGGATTACCAACGGATTCGGCGGGTTGAGACAAACCTGCCGGATCCGGGTGGTGTGATCGGCTTGCTTAGGATGCACTCATAGAACAAGCGACCTGTCGAAGTTGTTCTGGTGTGCGGAGTATCAGCACTTTAACACGGCAATCTCTTTAAACTTCCTAACCTGTTTCACTGGACACCTGGGATATGATACAGGGAGACTAATGAACGCTATGCCAGCTCTGAAAAGATTGTACACTTCTTTTACGGCAGTCGTTACCTTCTGTTCCGAGGCATCTTCAATACTCATAATTCTGTTGATGTTTCTCGTAACTGCGGACGTTGTCGGACGCTACGTTTTCAATTCACCAATCCCAGGGACCCTCGAAATAGGCGAGTCGGCAATGGTATTCATAGTTTTCCTTGCCTATGCTCACACCGAGGCAACGGGACAGCACATAAGAATCCAGCTAATAGAGAGATGGGCTACACCCAGGCAGCTACAATTGCTAAATGTAGTTGCCTGCCTGGCAGCTATATTGATTTATGGCGTGATATGCTGGCAGGCATGGGGGCAGGCCATGTATTCATTGAGTATTGACCAGCGCATGTCAGGGTGGCTGCGGCTGCCACTTTACCCGGCAAAATTTGTTTTGGTGTGGGGTAGTTTTATCCTGGTGCTCCAGTTCATTGTCAGCTTATCCTTAAATATCAGTAAAGTTTTTAAAAGTTGAGATTTAGATGGATTCGCAGCTTATAGGGCTAATCAGCATACCTTTTTTGCTGATTATGCTGGTACTCAGAATGCATATAGGAATAGCCCTGTACTTAACAGGTTTTTTGGGCTACTGGCTGCTGGTGGGGGATTTCAATGAAGCCGTTCATATTTTGGGCACGCAGCCATACGCAGTAACGGCTACATTTACCCTTACTGCTCTTCCCTTGTTTATGCTCATGGGCACCTTCGCCGGTCATGCTGGCTTCGCCGCCGACTCATATAATGCCCTGCGAAGCTGGATAGGCGGGATCCGGGGTGGTCTGGCAATGGCTACCATAGGTGCCAATGCAATGTTTGGTGCCGCTTGTGGGTCAAGTGGTGCCGCCTGCGTTGTTTTCACCAAGTTCAGTCTACCGGAGATGCAAAGCCATGGCTATGAGCCCAGATTTGCCTGCAGTTCTATTGTGGCGGCAGGTACGCTGGCGATGCTCATTCCTCCCAGCGTTCTCATGATTGTCTACGGTTCATTAACTGAGCAGTCAATAGGCAGGCTTTTCATAGGTGGCATTGGCCCAGGCTTGCTTCTGGCATTTCTCTACTGCGTTGGTGTAGGGGTAATGGTAAGAGTGAATCGGAGTCTCGCCCCGGTAGCCCCGGAAAGATTCAGATGGAAAGATAAACTTATATCTCTTAGGAAAGTATGGGGAATAGCGATACTGGGATTACTGGTACTGGGCGGCATCTATGCCGGGGTGTTCACACCGGAGGAGGCTGGAGCGGTCGGTGCCTGTGGTGCTTTTATTATTGCCCTTGCCCTCAGAAAGCTCAACCGGCGTGCAATCATGACCACCTTACGAGATGCGGGCCGAACCAATGCGATGATTTTCTTTCTCTTCGCCGGTGCCATACTCTATGGCCGGTTCCTAGCCCTAAGTGGCTTGCCGGTCTCACTGAGTCAAGCCATAGGAAATGCCGATATGTCCCCGATGTTAGTCCTCGGTGTGATTTTAGTTCTGTATCTGGCACTGGGTTGCATCCTTGACTCCATATCAATGGTGACCCTCACCATACCCGTCATCTTCCCCATCTCCCAAGCCATGGGCTGGGACCCCATATGGTTTGGGGTTCTGGTTATTGTTGCCATGGAAGTTGGGCTGCTAACCCCTCCAGTAGGGATAAACGTATTCGTAACTAAGGCGGCTGCCGGGGATGCCGTAACGCTGGAAGCGCTATTCAGGTCGGTCATACCCTTCTTTATTATAATGCTGGTGGGATTGGCGATTCTCGCCGCCTTTCCCTGTATCATCACCGGGTTACCTGGACTTATGATGAAATAGAACCTTGACTATGTTCTTGACGCGTTTTCCTATTTAAAAGACATTTATGAAGTAAGCGTAGAGGAGATACTTATGACCATCGGATGGGGTATTGTTGGTATAGGCACTCATGCCGACCATGAGATGGCTCCTGCCCTCAACCAGTCCGCCAATGCCAGGTTGGTCGCGGTATGTAGTCGCGATATACAGAGAGCCCGGGGGTTCGCAGCCAAGCACGGAGTTGTACAGGCATATGACTCACTGGATAAAATGCTGCAAGACCCTGAACTCGATGTCGTCTATATCGCTACGCCTAATAATCTCCACGTACAACAAGCTGTAGAGGTGGCAGAAGCAGGCAAACATATACTCTGCGAAAAGCCCATGGCATTAACGGTAGCTGATTGTGACTCTATGCTACAAGCCTGCAACAAGAACAAGGTCAAGCTGGGAGTATGCTACCAACATAGATATCACCCGGCACACGTAGAGGCACGCCGCTACATCCAGTCTGGCGATATCGGTAATATAAGTGTCGCCAAAGTGCAGCTTTGCCATCCGAGTGCTACTGTACCACTAAAAGGGTGGCGAAGCGACCCCAGTATGGCAGGAGCCGGAGCTCTGATGGGTCAGGGGATACATTGCGTTGATTTACTCCGTTATTTATTGGATAGCGAAGTCACTGAAGTACGAGCCATGACAGATGAAGAGCCACCACGGCACCCAGTAGATGAAATGGTCTACTGTATTCTTAAATTCGAAAATGGGGCACATGGGATGGTGACCGCCGGCATACTGGCTCCTGCTTCGGATAACGATGCTGTTTTATATGGCAGTAAGGCCAAGCTAACGTGCAAAAGGACACTCGGTAGGCAAATAGAAAAACTTGGTGAACTCTTGGTGGATGGTGACTCCCTGAACGTCAGGATGACTTTCCCTACCGAAGAGCCTTCACTATATAACAATAGCCGGGTAATAGCAGCCGTCAACAAGTGGATAGAGGATGATACCGAGCCGTATATTTCCGGCGAAAACGGACTGAAGATGGTCGGTATTACCAATGCGATTATCGAATCGAGCCGTAGGGGTATGGCAGTTAAAATAGCATGATTTCAAGAACCCGTTCGCTTGTGATGTAGTGCACTGCGACTGGTAAGTGAAGAGCTTCGTTAAGATTGTAACCAGTCTGTAACTGCTACATAATAACATTTTGACTAGAGTTTCACCCGCGGTATAGTAAAATTTAAATGGGGAATATCTTCGAAATAGTAATTTGCGATAAAATCGCATATCGGATATTTCTACGGAGTATAGAGAAGATGAATCAAGCTCGAATGTGCTTGGGGCATTCAGGAGGAAGCCAGGAAATAATTTAATTTCGCTTCAATACAGGTCTGTTATTATTTAAGGATAATGGGTCAACAAGAAGAGAAGGTTTAAGAGAGCGTTTTACCTTAGTTTGGCAATATGGTTAATATCATGCTAGGGTGTGAGTCTATTTTATCACCGGAGGTAAAGAATGGACCCGAAGGACATGAAACCGGAATTGAGTTTAAAGGAGAAAGAGCGCCGCTGGTCGCTGGTTAAGAAAAAGATGGCGCAGGAGGGGCTGGCCGCCATTGTTATCTACGCTAATGACGGGCACAAGAGAGACGTAGCCTGCCGTTACTTTACCAACGTGTGGTTTTTTGCCACTTGTGAACATATGCTGCTCATACCGGCGGAGGGAGAGCCGGTATTACTGACCACCGGAGATGAGTTTGGTACCTTCGCCAGGATACTGTCCTGGATCCCCGCAGAAAACATCATCGATTCAAACAACAAAGGCGCTGACCTCGCCCAACAGCTCATCAGGCTTGGTTTACAGAAAGAGCGCATTGGCGTCGACAATCCCGGTGGATGGCCGGTGCGCGACTACCTGGCATTCAAAGAGTTATGTCCTGATACCGAACTGGTGGATGTTACCCGCTGGCTGGCGGAAATGCGGGCGCAGAAAAGCCAGGAAGAGCTCAAGCTGATAGAGGAGGCGGTACGTATCGGCGAGCTGGCTCACCGGGCTTTCCTGGCTAATCTGAAACCAGGTCTGAAGGAGGAGGAGGTGGTGGCGAAAGTGGAAGAGGTGGTAAAAGCTCATGGTATTGACCGCCGGCTGTGGTTAATGGTCAACAATCCCGAGATACCCTGGCCGTGGCCTGCCGGTGAGACGGTGATACGGAAGACGAACCCGGTAGTGTTCGCTCCGGAATTCGCCAGGATGAGGGGCTATGCTTTCCAGGCGATAAGGACCTATTGTTGGGAAGAGCCCAAAGGGGAGCTAAAACGGATGTTTGAGCTATGGGGGGAGCTGCGACGCATCGTGCCGCAGGAGTTCCGGCCGGGACGGCGGATGAGTGAAGTTGCAGAAAAGATAGCAAACCTGGTTAATGACTGGGGTTATGAATATTATAACATGGGTCACGGAATAGGGCTGCACTTTTTTGAGGAATCTTCAATAAGTCCGAAACCGCTTTTCCCGGATTGGACACTCATGCCTAATGAAGTGTATGAGTTTCATCCCATGATAAGAAATAAGGGAGCCCGGGGACCGGTGGCCTGGGGCGGGGATATGTATTTTATAGGCGAGGATACCACACGGTGGATGACGCCCTTTTTGCCGGGACTTCCTGAGATGATTCCTGGTTAAATAGTCGAATATCGGAATATTTGGCGCAAGTGAAAATACCTGGCATAAGGTTTGAAAATATGCTATCGGGAGGTGTGCATTAGCAGAAAAAGGGATAAAAGGCAAGATATACATGGAACAAGTAAAGAAGCGAGTCTGCTGAAGATAAAAGGAGGAAAGAAATGGCTGACTTAAAAGGTAGGATAACGTTAGAAGGTGGCTGGTTAAGGAGAGCCACCTTCGAGGGAGTGCAGGGGTCAATCGATTCGATAGCTAATCCCGATGTGGCCAAGGAAGGGGTCCCGGCAGACCTTTCCCAAATGCATTCCTTTCACTTTTTAACCGGTACTCTCGGCAGTTGAATGATCAGCACGTTAGAAGGCACACTGTCAGTGTGCGGGATTTATAGTCACAATAGTCGGATAACGGCTGATATAGAAGCAGATTACTTTTACGAGCCGAGGGTAGGTATACATGCCCAGGGTATAATAGGAGAATACCCGAGGCGTTTGCTAGATAAAGTCCGCATAAATTTTCAACTCATTATCCCTCCCGGAAAACGTGAGTGCGCAGAACGAGTACTCAAAGAAATCGATCAGGGATGTGCGGTTTATCGGACCTTCCAGCGAGGTATAGATATGAATTACACCTGGGAAATCGAGGAGAATAAAAATATAGCCGGGCAAGGCGATAGTAATAAATAGATAGTATTAATATGCACATTGAGCCATGCAATAATAATGCATGGCTCAATGTGTAGGGAGCAAAGTGGATGGCGAGTGAAGAGATTGCACAGAGGGTGAGGAGTCGCTATGGTAAATTTGCCGAAACAGGTGGTTTAGTGGAATCCTGCTGTTCAATTATGAAACTTCCCGGTTCGGGCTATGCGGTAGATGAGGGACTCTATACCCTGGATGAAATATTTATGGTTCCAATGAATGCTCTTGGCCTGTCACGGGGCTGCGGCAATCCGCTAAGTTTTGCTACTATTCAGCCGGGTGATGTGGTCGTGGATTTCGGTTGTGGAAGTGGGATAGACGTTATCCTGGCTGCTCATAAGGTCGGCTCGCAGGGCAAAGTGATCGGTATAGATGTTACCTATCAAATGATTGAACAGGCCAAGCAGGCTGTGGTTGACGCAGGCTTGCCAGACATAGATATTGAACTTCTTGTTACCGATATGAGAAAGACAGGGCTACCAGGCAATTTCGCGGATGTCCTGATATCCAACTGCGCCATAAACCTGTGCCAGGATAAGAACATCGTTCTCCAAGAAGCCTTTCGCATTCTGCAACCTGGCGGCAGAATCGCTGTTTCAGATATTGTTCTCACCAAGGACTTCGATACCGAGCTGCAAGAGCGTCTCAGGTTAAACTGGGCAGGGTGCTTGGGAGGGGCTATAGCGGAAGAAGACTACTGGCAGATGGCGAAACAAGCAGGTTTTATTGATATTCAGATTGTAGATCGTCATATCCTCACTCTCGACGAACTGGAAGCAATAGCTTGTTGCCCAGGTAAAGAATATATCACTGACCCTATGGAAGAGGACTTCACCGGGTTACAAGGTAAAGTGGCCAGCATTCACTTTACGGCTATCAAGGCACCTCTCAATCCGGATACAAAATAAGTTGCCATAGAAGAAAAGCCAATATTTTTCATGTGATTCATTTGTCCTTGAATTTGATACTGTCGAATCTCCAACATCTCAAGAAATGTCTAATAATTCCAGACATGATCCTTATACTCCGGCCAAAGCCTGATGCAGGAACCGTCATTAAGCCATAATCTGCCTCTCTTGGGTTGTTTCTTTGGCACC
>CAYXWH010000054.1:0-12495 GCA_964468755.1 uncultured Dehalococcoidaceae bacterium | reverse complement strand
ACCATTGATGGCGTTGCAGCTCCATCAACAGGAAGTTATAGCCTTCACGGTACAAATTCCCGCATGGCCGGAAACCGCATTTGGTAAAGCACTGCTGCGCCCGCTTGTTCCAGTCCAGTGTTTTCAGATAGAGCCGGTTAAGATTTGTCTTGCCAAAAATATGGTTGACCAGGGTACGGATAACATCGGTGCCGTAACCCTTTCCCCAGTAATTGCGGTCGCCGATCATGACCCCAACCTCGGCTTCGCCTCGGGTGTCATTGACGTTGTAGTAGGTGCAGTTGCCGATGTGCCTGCCGTCCAGGGTATCTACGGCGAAGCGGTGGCTGGTGTGCGGCAGCAAATGCAGTTCGCTGACGTAGCTGATGAGGTACTGGGTGTAGGAGATGGTCAGATGCATTGCGGCATCAAGTTTGACCAGCTCGGCATCGGTGTGCCAGGTATAATCATTGCGGGCATCAGACAGTTTTTTCTTGCGGAGTCTCACCCTTTCGCCGCTAATCACGCTATCCATCGGACTATCACTCAGGGAATTTGCATCCCGGTTTGCTCCGGCTGGGGAGAGACCAGCCCGTCTGGCTAGTCATCATCATCTTCCTCATCCTCCTCCTCATCCTCTTCTTCCTCGCCGCGTTGCCAGATAGGCTCGGTGTAGAGGTCGATGTATTCTTCCATTGCCTGCGCGGCCATCTGCTTGATTCGCTCACCCGTTTCAATAGCCACGCCGGTCAGCTCCGCCAGGTCTACCTCTATGTCCAGGACCCTGGTCAGCACCTTGAGCACGGCGAGGGCAGCTGCCGGGTTCTGCAGCCGGGTAGCGTAGAGCGGCACCTCGCCCAGCAGGCAGACACCTTCGATTGCCCGTTCTTTGGCAACGCCAAGAAGGAGCCCGTTCAGCCCCGAAATTTGCAGGTTACTGGCCCGCATCAGGTCGTATTGCTTCAGGTCTTCGGTTACCTTCGGGCTGGTGGCTACTCCCCAGACCCGGGACGGCTCGGTGTGGTGGATGCGGGTCATCGCCGCGGCGCACGTGTACACGCGCTGGGCATGAAATTTCAGACCGACATCAAGGACAGAGTTGGCCAGCTCATAGCCCTTGGAGCTGGGCTGGTCTTCGCCAATGAAGAGGATAAGGTCGCCGCCCCCGCTTTTATTCTTCCAGTAGTAGAAATTGCTCTGCGGGAACTGGGGTGCCTCAATTACGTTATCCTTTACCACGACGCCGATGGGATCGAAGAAGTGGGAAGCCACCAGTGAACCCAGCTCCTTGAATTCAAGCTTTCTTTTAAGATAATTCGCCACAATCGACGCTACATCGCCAATGCCGGGCCAGGCAGCCAGCAGGTTGGGTGAATTGAGCTTGGGCCGGGCACGGAATTTTACTAAGCCGCTCATTTGCTACACCTCTCGGCGGTTTCACACCTAAAGCTTACCATATAGTAAATATTAAGGGAAGGGGAATTATGCGCATCCTGGACCTTTCCACGGATGCTATGTTTTGCTGGCTACGGCAACGCCGGGAAAGTAAAGGTAAGGGGTCTGTAAAAAGCCGCCTACCCATTTCACCTCGCGGCTGAGGCCGGCAATCTGTTTCATCATCTGGTAAATATTTCCGGAAACCATGGTGTCCTTGACCCGGCCGACTATGGTGCCGTTTTCCACTTTGAAGCCCAGCAGAACGTTACCGCTGAACTCACCGCCGAGAACATTGCTCTGTGAGGCGCCCATGAGTTGCTCAATGACCAGACCTTCCTTCATGTCCTGGATCATTTCGGCAAAGGTGGTGCTGCCCGGGGCGATGGTGAAGGCGGTGGGGGCGGGCGCGGGCAGACCGCCGTGACCCCGGCTGCCGTTACCGGTGCTGCTGGTCCCGGCCAGGGCGGCGGTTTGCAGGTCGTAGAGGAAGTGCGCCACTGTGCCCCGTTCCACGAGGGGAGTACGCTGGCTGGGAGTCCCTTCATCGTCGCAGGGGCGGCTGCCGGGTCGGTAGGCGACGGTGGGATCATCCCACAGGGACAGTTTTGTGTCAAAGACCGGCCGCCCCAGCTTGTCACCTATCGGTGAGGCTCCCTGAAGAACGGTCCGGCCATTGAAGGCAGCCATCAGGGGAGCGAGGATGGCGCTGGCTACGCCATTGGGGGTGAACACCACCGGGAGTGACTTGCCGGGCACCGAGGCGCGGTGTTTGGCCAGCTCAAGCTGCTGGAGCACGGCATCGGTTACCGGTCTGGTATCGGTGACGGGGTGACATGAGCTCTCCATTTCACCGACGAACAGCATGTCGGTATCCTGGGTCAGATTGCCCTCAATCCCCAGGCTAAAGAAGCTCTTCTGATAGCCTGCTTGTCCGCCACGAGAGTTGAGGATGCGGACCGATATGGTGCCCTTACTGATGTCGGCTTCGCAGATAATGCCCGGAGTATGAGTGGTAACCGGGCCTATCATTTCCTCGCCGAGGCCAATCATGGTCTCAGTAGGTACCGAAGCCACTGAAGTGTCCACTATGGCTACCTCCGGATAGGAACTCGGCGCGGGTAGCCGGAAGCGGGCGGTCATGCCAAACCGGGCGGTCTCTACCGCATCGTCAACTATCTCGTTTACCCTGTCCAGTGAGGTAGTGGTGGCATAGCCGAGCCTGCCTCCCTTGATAATGCGTAGGGCGACGCTGGTCTGCTGCCGGCTCTGTAGTTGCTTGAGCCGGTTGGCTTCGAAGTGGACCTCGGTTTCCTCCGCGGTAACCACAAATACCTCAGCATCCTCGGCGACTTTTTGGGCGTGAGCCAGAATGTTTTCCATTTATTATTTGCCCCCGATCAGGCAGTGGCGGATGCGGATATGCGGGCTGCCGTTGGCGACGGGAAGGGGCGATTGAGCTCCCTTGCCGCAGCCACCGCCCTGGTTCATTTCCAGGTCGTTACCGATGGCATCGATGTTTTGCAGGGTGGTAAATACGTTGCCGGTGAGTACCACCGGGCGCAGGGTCTCAGCGATTTTACCATTACGTATCATATATGCCTCGCCGGCGGAGAAAGTGAACATCTCCATACTGGTGGTACCGCCATACCAGTTTTTGGCGTATATACCTTCCTTGATATCGGCAATCATGTCCTCGAAAGAAACATCCCCGGGCTCAATATAGGTATTGGACATGCGGACGATGGGCGGGTGGCGGTAGCTTACCGCCCGGGCATTGCCGGTAGGTGGCTCCTTCATCCTGGCGGCGGTCTCTCGGGAATGGAGCCGGCCGACCAGTTTGCCTTCTCGAATGAGATAGGTCTTGGTGGCCGGTACCCCTTCGTCGTCGTAACGGTAGCTGCCGCGCAGCCTGGGCATGGCTGCCGAATCAACAATATTGAGATGAGCACCGCCGAACTGCTTGCCCAGGGTCATTATATTGCGCAATTGCGCATTTTCGTAAACAAAATCCGACTCCGAAAGGTGGCCGAAGGCTTCATGGACAAATACCCCGGCCAGCACCGGGTCCAGGACCACCGTGTACTCGCCGCCGGCTACCTGTGGTGCCGAGAGCAGCACGACGGAGCGCCTGGCCATTTCCGCTACCTGCCCGTGCAGGTGCTGTATGGCATTGAAGTCACCCAGGCTGCCCAGGCTCAGCCCAACCTGCTGGACTTCACCATCCCGGGCAGCAATTGCCGCCAGCCTCAGCGCCACATCAGCCCTCTCCTGCTCTATAAAGCTTCCCGCGGAGCTGAGAAAGACCGTCTTTTTATGGCTATCCGTGTAGCCGATGGTTGACGTCTGTATCCCGGCAGTGCGCCCGATGATTTCATTATATTCGTCAAGGAGTTGTTTCTTTTCCGCCAGGGGGATGGTGACCGGGTTCCGTGCTCCCTCCCAGGGAACGGAGTCAACCGTGGCGTTGACCGGCGCCAGCCGGCTTTTCTGGCTGCCGACAAGCCTCGCCTGCTTGATAGCCCGGTCCACTTTGTCGGCCAGCTCCTCGAAGCTGTTAAAGCTGAAGAAGCCCCAGCCGCCCTTTACCAGCGCGCGCACATTGCCACCGACGGCCGTTGTCCGACCGATGGACTCCAGTTCCTGGCCGCGGTAGGTTATATGGCTGGACTGGCTCTCCTCCAGCCGGGCCTCCATATAATCGACGTCGGCTTTCTTCAGTAGCTCCGCCAGTTCACCGCTGGCATACTCAATGCTTGTCATGCTCCGTATCCTTGCTGGGAAACAATGGTACTTCGTGGTGAAGTAAGTTTACCGGAATGGCTGTCCGGTTGTCAACGTAACTCAGCTTTTGGCTACCAGCGGGTGACCCAATTTAATCAATATTTCAATGATTATTCCCCCAAAGGGCTTGTTTTTGGAAAATCAGTTATGGTATACTGACCAACGGCTATCGGACTAGGTGTTTATACCTAACAATTGTAAGCCATAATACCTAACTTAAGCGCGGCAAGGTCATTTTTGTACAGCGAGGGCAGTAGTTGCTGGTAAACTATGGTTATATTGGTCTGTATTTTGTAGTTGCCGTCCTGTTTACTCTTTTTATGGTCCTTCTTCCCGTTGTCCTGAGGTTTCTTAAAATCGTTCCCAATAACCCCAATCCCATCAAGAACTCAACCTTTGAGTGCGGTATGGAGACCTTTGGTAAGACCTGGGTGCAGTTCAACTTCCACTACTACTTCTATGCCTTGGTGTTCCTGGCGCTTGATGTCCTGGTGGTCTTTCTCTATCCGTGGGCGGTCGGTTTCCGGGAACTGGGTGGCGGCGGCTTTATTGTGGTCCTGATTATCATTTTCCTGGCACTTGTCGGTTATGTGTATGCGTGGAGAAAGAAGGTGCTGGAGTGGAAGTAGATAGGCCGGGGAACTACATATATCCGGATATCGAGCTTGACCGGGCTGAGGGGCAGGTGATTGAAGAGCTGAAGTCAAGTAGCCAGCAGGTTATCCCTGACCCCGCCGAGTGGCTGGATGAGGAACTGAATAAAAATATTCTCCTGACCACGGTGGACGCGGTGATCAACTGGGGGCGGCGCTCATCACTCTGGACGGCGATCTGCTTCCCGGCCTGCTGTGCCTTTGAGTTTATTGCTGCCAATGGGCCTCGTTTTGACCTTTCCCGCTTTGGCATGGAAATCCTCCGCGCCTCACCCCGCCAGGCTGACCTGATGATTACCGCCGGCACCCTTACCTGGAAAATGGCGCCCAACGTGCGGCGGATATATAACCAGATGGCGGAGCCAAAGTGGGTAATCGCTATGGGTGCCTGTGCTATCAGTGGCGGTATTTTCCGGTCTTCTTACAGTGTGGTTCCGGGCTATAACCGGATTATCCCGGTGGATGTATATGTGCCCGGTTGCCCCCCGCGTCCCGAAGCACTCATTCATGGCGTACGAATGCTACAGAGAAAGATAGCCATGCGGACAAACATCAGCCTGGAAAGGTTGAAGAAATAATGACACTAGCCATTTCCGGTAAGGATATTGCCCCCCAGCTGGAGGAGAGGTTTCCGGGGAGTGTGGTGGAGTCAAGGCAGGATTGCGTGGTGGTAAATGCCGGTTCTCTGCAGGCAGTGGCTGCCTTTGTCAAAGATACCCCGGAACTGGATTGTGATTATCTCAACTATGTTACTGCTGTTGATTACTTCCAGTATTTCGAGGTTGTATACCAGTGTACCTCGATAAAGCATAATCATTCCCTGGTAATCAGGGTGAGGTGCCATGACCGTGATAACCCGGTTATCCCCTCGGTCGTGGGGCTATGGCAGGGGGCTGATTTTCAGGAACGAGAAATTTATGACCTGGTGGGTATCAGGTTCGAGGGTCATCCCAATATGAAGCGTATCTTCCTCTGGGAGGGCTTCGATGGATACCCGTTGCGGAAGGACTATCTGTAATGGCGATTGAAACCAGGGAATTTACGCTGAAGACCGAGCCGTTTATGCTCAACTTCGGCCCGGTGCACCCCAGCACTCACGGGGTATACCGGATGCGAACGACCCTGGACGGGGAAGTGGTGCTGGATATTGAGCCCGTGTTCGGCTATCTGCACCGGGGTATTGAGAAGCTTGCCGAGCAGCGGACATTTACCGGTTTTATCCCGCTGACTGACCGCCTCGACTACATTTCTTCGATGAGCAACAACATGGCGTATTGCATGGCGGTGGAGAAGCTGGCGGGGATAACGGTACCGGAGCGCGCCGAGCATATCCGGGTTATTCTGGCGGAATTGCAGCGCATCGCCAATCACCTTATTGCCAACGGCTCATTCCTGAACGACTGCGGAGCCTACTTTACCCCCTTCCTCTATATGTTCCGGGAGAGGGAAAAAATTCTTGACCTGTTTGAAATGGTTTCCGGGCAGCGGCTGACCTATAACTTCATGCGGATAGGTGGCGTCAGCCAGGACTTCCCTGAGGAATTCATGCCGGCGCTGCGTATATTCCTTAACCAGATGCCGCGTTTCATTGATGAGTATGACCGGCTGCTCAAGGAGAACGAGATATTGCTGGCCCGCTCCAGGGGAGTGGGGATTCTGACTCAGAAGGCGGCGGTTAACTGCTCGATAAGCGGTCCCGTGCTCCGTTCCACCGGTTACCAGTGGGATTTACGGAGAGCCGACCCGTATTCCATCTATGACCGCTTTGAGTTCGATATTCCGGTTGGCATTCAGGGTGACTGCTATGACCGCTTCCGGGTGCGGATGGAAGAGATGCGCCAGAGCCTGCGCATCATCGAGCAGGCGGTGAAAGACCTTCCACAGGGAGCGGTGCGGGCTGAGGTGCCGCACCTGGTCCGCCCGCCGGTAGGGGAGGCTTACTCGCATATTGAGTCGCCCAAGGGTGAGCTGGGCTTTTATCTGGTATCCGATGGCTCCATTGCTCCCTATCGCTGTCATGTCCGTCCCACCAGCCTGATAAACCTAACTGCCCTCAGAGAGATGGTGCGCGGCTGGAAGGTAGCTGACCTTATTCTTATCTTCGGTAGTATTGATATTTGCTTGGGTGAGGTTGACCGATAGTGGCACTGGTTGATTTGATGGAAGTAAATACCCGGCTTTATCAGCAGGCGGTTCCGCCGGACTGGCCGGGTGGTTTCTGGTGGCACTGGCTGTTTTTTGCCGTAGTGCTCATTATCTTTATTTTAATCATGGTAATGGCGGTTATCTATATTGAGCGCCGGGCTATGGGGCGCATGCAGTCCCGCCTGGGGCCCAACCGCACAGGTCCGTTCGGTATACTTCAGCCGGTGGCGGATGCCATCAAGGTGCTCCTGAAGGAAAATATCGTGCCCGTGAACGCCGACAAAGTGGTGCACTGGCTGGCACCGGTAATTGCCTTCGTCCCGGCGTTGATGATTTTTGCCGTCGTACCCTTCCAGAACGGGGCGCTGCTGGCTGACCTGAATATCGGAATACTGTACGTGGTAGCCATAAGTTCCGTGTCAACAATAGGGGTTTTCATGGCCGGCTGGGGCTCCAGCAACAAGTATTCGCTCCTTGGCGCCATGCGTAATGTGGCGGCAGTGGTCAGCTATGAAATCCCGCTGGTACTGGCCATTGTCGGCATAGTGCTGTTAACCGGCTCACTGTCAATGAACCAGATTGTGCTGGCCCAGGATATTCCGTTCGTCCTGTTGCAGCCACTGGGTTTCCTGCTGTTCTTCACCGCGGGCTGCGCCGAGATTAACCGTAGCCCCTTTGACCTGATGGAAGCCGACTCTGAGCTCACCGCCGGCTTCCATACCGAGTACTCCGGGATGAAGTTTGCCATGTTCTATCTGGTGGAGTACGCGGAGGCGGTAGCCATTGCGGCGATAATTACCACCCTGTTCCTCAGCGGCTGGAGAGGCCCGGCATTGCCTCCCTGGCTGTGGTTTATTATCAAGGTCATCATTGTCTTTTTCCTCATGGTCTGGACACGGACCACTTTGCCTCGTGTCCGGATAGACCAGTTGATGTCACTTGCCTGGAAGTTCCTTTTGCCGCTGGCGGTGATAAATCTGGTCATTACCGCCATTGAGGTGCTTTTCTTGTCGGCTTTGCCGTGGTTGATAATTATAGTGAATTTTGCGGTGGCGGCAGTGCTGGTGGTGATGTGGTCTAAATTATTCTTTAAGTTAGGATGGGGCAGGCTTGAAGTTTGAGCGTTTTGGACTTGGTATCATCAAGGGTTTGACGGTAACCATCAAGAATAATCTCCGTCACCCGACGGTTGCCCAGTATCCCGAGCAACGGCTGAATACCTCGCGCCGGATACGGGGTAACGAGCTTATCTGGAGTCGGGAGCGGTGCACCGGCTGCGGCACCTGTGCCAAGACCTGCCCGCAGGGTGCTATCGAGATTGTTACCTCGACCAACCTTGCTGAAAATAAGTATGTAGTTGAAATGTACCGGGTTGACACCGGCTACTGCATTCAGTGCGGTCTGTGTGTTGAAGCCTGCCCGTATGACGCCCTGTTTATGGGTTATTCCTATGAGCGGGCGAAGTACCGCCGGGAGGAACTGGTACAGGCGGATGACATGCTACTGGAATCCAAGGAGAGGCCGGCCAGTGGCTACTTTCATCCCGAAATTGCCCAAAAATTGCCCCGGCAGACCCTGCTGGTGGAAAGGATTAACGAGGAAAGATAATGGGACTGGTGGTCGCTTTCTGGATACTGGCGGTGGTGGCGATAATCGCGGCGCTGGCAGTGATTACGCTGCGTAACGTGTTTCATGCCGCTCTGGCACTGGTGTCATGTTTCCTGATGGTGGCCGGGCTGTATATCACCCTCAGTGCCGACTTTCTGGCGGCGGTGCAGATTCTGGTCTACGTGGGGGCAATTTCGGTTATTATTATTCTGGCAATCATGATGACCCGGGACGTGCAGCGTGGCAGCCCTGCCAACAAGCTGCAGTTCCCGGCATTTCTGGTAGTTATCGTATTTCTGGTGGTGGTGGTCTATGCCGTGATGAGGACCCCGTGGCCGGTCACTGGCGGGGCGCCACTGACACCGACCACCGGTCCACTTGCCTTGCAACTGTTTGGAGAAGGCGGCTATATCCTGCCGGTGGAGATTGCCGCCGTGATGATACTGGCCGCCATAATCGGCGCTATTGTAATCGCCAGGGAGAAGTAGCCAATGTCGTTGGGACTGGAACATTATCTGATACTGGCTGGAATTTTATTCTGCATCGGGCTTTATGGAGCGCTGACCAAGCGCAATGCCGTTATTGTCCTGATGTGCCTTGAGCTAATGCTTAACGCGGTCAATATTACCATGGTTGCCTTCTCCCGTTTTGTGGTGCCGGAGTTATTAACCGGACAGATATTTGCCATTTTTATCATGGTGGTAGCCGCCGCTGAAGTGGCGGTGGGACTGGCTATAATACTGGCTATTTACCGGGGCATGACTGATATTGATGTGACCAAGATTAATCTGATGAAGTGGTAAAGGGGCATAGCCCCTTCATCCAGTTAATGTGGGGTGGGGTGGAGCAAAGAGGAGGAAGTAGAGAGCTACGGGGGAAGAAAGGGGGAAAAGACACATGAAGAACTCAGGTGGATTTTTCGGTGTTTTCTGGTTTGCTGGCTGGCTCTTTACGATTGGCTACGCCAACCTGGTATGGTGGAAAATCATACTGGGCATAGTGGTCTGGCCTTTTTATCTGGGTGATGCTGTCCTGGCTGGATAGATCAGGGATCCCGAGGGGGTTGTAAGATAACAAGATGTGGGTAGAAGTTAAAAGAGCCAATAGCCTGGTCATTGCGGAGATGTGGAAGGAGTGCTTTGAAGGCGAGGGTATCCCCACCATTATCCGCCCCATCGCCGGTATGCCGGTAGGGCAGGAGTTGGCGACGTATTCGGTCATGGTGCCGGATGATAAAAAGCATGTGATTGAGGATATATTGAGGAAGCTGTAATGCCGTATCAAGCAATGTGGCTTATATTTTTATTACCACTGTTCTCGTTCATCATAATCTCGTTGTTTTTCCGTCCCTTTATAAACAAGCGGCATTCCGCTATCTCCGGCTATCTTACCATCGCCGCCATCGCCGGTTCCCTGGGGCTGTCGCTCTGGGCGCTGTTCACCGTGATGGCAGCCCCGGGCCATGAGCTGCCGGTCCCGCCAATCGACTGGGTTATTATTGAGAACGGGGCAACCATTCAACTGGGCATCCTCATGGACTCGCTGACGGCGGTAATGGTGGTGGTGGTCAGCACGGTCAGCCTGATGGTGCAGATTTACTCCCTGGGTTACATGGCGCATGATGAGGCGGGTTATCACCGTTACTACGCCTGGATGTCCCTGTTTACCATGTCCATGCTGGGCCTGGTGCTGGCGAATAACCTGCTGTTTATGTTTGTTTTCTGGGAAATGGTCGGCTTGTGTTCTTATCTCCTGATTGGCTTCTGGTTCCACAAGAAATCGGCGGCGGACGCCGCCAAAAAAGCGTTCATCGTTACCCGGCTTGGCGACTTTGGTTTCCTGGCCGGGATATTGCTTATCTTCGCCACTACCGGCACCTTTGATACCGGTGAATTGTACCATCTGGCGGCGGCAGGGGTTCTGGTGGGTACCACGCTTACCTGGGCGGCTATCGGCATCTTCGCCGGAGCGGTGGGCAAGTCTGCCCAGTTTCCGCTCCATGTGTGGCTGCCGGATGCCATGGAGGGCCCCACCCCCGTCAGCGCCCTCATCCATTCCGCCACTATGGTTTCCGCCGGTGTCTTCCTGGTGGCGCGCACCTTCCCGCTGTTTGCCCATTCCATCCAAGCCCTGGCCACGGTAGCGGTTATCGGCGGTTTTACCGCCATCTTTGCCGCCACGATGGGCCTGGTGATGAACGATATCAAGCGGGTGCTGGCGTATTCCACTATCAGCCAGCTGGGCTATATGATGCTGGGACTGGGTGCGGCTGGCATCGCCATCGCCGCCGGTGGCAGCGTGACCGTGGAAGCCGCCAAGGCAGCCACCGCCGTAGGTATCTTCCACCTGTTCAACCATGCCTTCTTCAAGGCGTTGCTCTTCCTGGGTGCGGGCAGTGTCAACCACGCCACGGATACCTTTGACATGCGGCTGATGGGCGGGCTGCGCCGGCCGATGCCGTGGACGTTTATTACCTTTCTCCTCGGCGCCCTGAGCCTGGCTGGTATCTGGCCCCTCTCCGGGTTCTGGAGCAAAGATGAAATAGTGATTATCGCCCTTGCCAATCAGCCGGTGCTGGGGATTCTGGCGATGATAACGGTGTTTATGACCGCCTTCTACATGTTCCGCATCATATTCATGACCTTTACCGGTGAATACCGCGGCGGTGCCGCTGCGGAGAACGGCGGGCACGGTGAAAGCCATCCGCACGAGTCACCCGGGGTAATGGTAGCGCCGATGGTAATACTGGCTATTCTCGCCGTGGTGTCCGGTTTCTGGAATGTGGGCGGCAACTTCGGTGCTCTTATGGGTCACGGCGAAGTCCACAGCTTCGGGGTAGGCTTTATCCACCCGCTCACGCAGACATTGCCGTGGATATCGCTGATACTGGCTGGCCTGGGTATACTGCTGGCATACGCCATGTACCACCGGAAGTGGATTTCTGCGGAGAAAGTGGGCAGCCTGTTCAAGCCGTTGTATACCCTGTTCTACCGGAAGTACTGGTTCGATGAGCTCTATGAAAACGTAATCGTAAAGATTGCGTTACTCAAAGGTCTCTTTGCCGGCTTCCAGTTATTTGATACCAATATTGTCGATGGCACCGTCAATGGTGTTGCCGATGGCGTACGGGCCGGGGGTGGGGTAATCCGCCGGGCGCAGACCGGGCAGCTTCAGCTCTATGGCCTGTTTATTGGAATCGGGGTGGTGGTGATTATTATCTGCGTGTACTTTCTGGGCTGAGTATCGAGGGGAGACAGGATAGTTGGATTTTAACTATTTAACAACGATACTGTTCCTGCCACTGGCGGGGGCGATTATCATTGCCTTTGTCACCAGCCGGAGGGAGCGGGCAATCAAATGGACAGCCGCCATCTTTACGCTGGTGCCCCTGGCATTGTCCATCGCCGTATTTGTCCTGTTCGACCGCTCGCCGGCGGCGGCCGGGGTAATCCAGTTCGAGGAAAAGGTGCTGTGGATTGCGCCGCTGAATGCCTACTACCATCTCGGGGTCGACGGCTTGAGCTGCCCGCTGGTCATGCTGACTGCCTTCCTTGGTTTTCTGGCGGTGCTTATCTCCTGGAAGGTACACGAGAGGCCCCGTGAATACTTTGCCTGGCTGCTGCTCCTGGAAACAAGTATCATCGGGGTATTTACCTCGCTTGACCTGTTGCTGTTCTTCGTCATGTGGGAGATAGAGGTTATCCCGATGTACTTCCTGATATCTATCTGGGGCTCAGGGCGGCGTGATTATTCGGCGATAAAGTACGTGGTGTACACCCTGTTCGGCAGCGCATTCATGCTGGCCGGTATCCTCAGCCTGTACTTTACCACCGGCAGCCTGAGCATGGTGGAGATAGCCAACCGGGGCCTGGGCATGGTGCAGTCGATTATG
>CAYXWH010000053.1:0-12510 GCA_964468755.1 uncultured Dehalococcoidaceae bacterium | reverse complement strand
TCGTCTCCCTTTCGTAAAGGGAGATAGAGAGGGATTTCAACCCACCATCCCCTCCTTCTTTTTCCCCTGGTAACAGTGAGGCGCATGAATTATCCGGGAGCCCCGGAGGAAACCGCCGAAGATATCAAATACAGGGCAATAAATTCTCCATATACTAATTGATACTTGACCAAAAGACTATTGACGGGCCGGGGAGATGGGAATGGTATATGTGCCTATTGATTATTATGTAAACTGTCAATGCGAAATATCTGCCGGTAATTATTCCAGTCTTAGTACGAGTTTCGGCTGTTATTCCCTCAGGTTGTCAGCTTTTTACCGGCACAGAAAGCGCCTCTTCATCACGAATTAAAGCTGAATTAGCCCTGCCTGACGACCCTTTGCATGGAAAACCTGTCGACCTTGCCTTTCGCTTCGCTTCGGACAAGAGGTCCCCTTTCGACGCCGATAACGCTACTGCCAGGATAGAACTTCCCGAAGGATTCTCGCTGGTTGATACTGACCTGTAACCTCGCGAAGAGTATGAAGAGGGCTCTATTCTCATTGAAGACCCGGCTACCGGAGACAAAGTGTTTTACAAAAGGTACACCGTAATTAGATGGCACGGCGATGTTCTTCGCGACAAAACGTATACTATGCAGGCCACTATAAACGGCAGGCAGGTTCGCTGTGGATAGGTTTATCAATATTGAGACCGGAGCGATGTGAACGTTGCCCGGGCAACACAATTCCTGGCTCGAAGGGAAATCAGATTACCGGGTGAAACTACGGTGCCGCTTTCCATTCAGATTTCGGCGGCGAGACGTGCGGCGCTGAATGTAGCCTGGGCTGCATTCCCCGGCATGACACAGTCCCCAACGGTATATACTTCGGCTATATCCCGGGTAATTTCGTCGGCCAGTTGATAGACCGGTTCAACACCGATAGCCAGGGCTATGGTACCCGCTGGCAGCGCGATAATTTCCGTATTCATCTCAATTATCAGCTTCTGCGGGGTAACCTCAAGTATTTTCACATTCGGGTATATGGGCACACCGCCATCAACCAGCTTTCTCATCAAAGCTCGGAGCGCGATTTTATCATCCGGGCCCTTCCTGCCACCCAGTCTGCCATGGCTTACCAGGATTACTTTCTTTCCTTCCTCGGCAAGCAAAGCAGTCAGCTCCATACCCAGCATATTGCCACCTATTACTACCACCTGATCCGCTGCCTGCACCTTACCCTGTATGATATCATTGGCTTGAACAACATGGTTACGCCTGAGTCCCGGTACGTTTAGTTCCTGTGGTATGGCGCCGGTAGCTACAACCACCGCATCCGGCTTCGCTTTCAGCACCTGCTCCCGCGTAACTTCTACTCCCAGGTTTACCGGTATTCCCAGTTGTTCCAGACGGTGCTTCAGGTAGTCGGTAAAATGCCGGTATGTTCTTTTTTCAGGCATATTGGAGGCTATCCGCCATTGTCCACCCAGCTCGCTCTCCTTCTCGTATAAAGATACCTGATGCCCCCTTTCCGCGAGTAAAATGGCGGCTTGCATACCGGCAACACCACCGCCGGCAACCATTACCTTTCTGGGAGAGGCAGCTGGTGCCAGAGGCAGCATATCTTCCCGGTATAAGAGGGGATTTACGCTGCAGGAGCGCCATAACGACCTCAGGCAGTTGTTACAGTAGACACACCGGCGGATATCATCAATGCGCCCGTTCCGCAGCTTATTCGGGAGCTGCGGGTCTGCCAGCAGCGGGCGTCCCAGGGCAGTGAAGTCTGCCTTATGCTCCCTCAGTATCCGCACGGCAAGCTCCGGGCTTATCTTCCCGGCGATTATCACCGGAGTTGCTAATCTGTCTTTTATCTTTTCGGTTACCGGCACATTGGTGCCTTCGGGGGCGGAATATGGCGGCGCCATTAATGTAGACCAGTACTCCAGCCCTGAAGAAACGCTGATGGCGTCAGCACCAGCTGAATTGAGGATGACCGCCTGCTCCACCACTTCATCGGAGGTGACCCCACCGGGAACGTCATCACTACCATTTATTCTGACCGTTAACGGGAATTCCCGGCCTATCCGCTGCCGTACCGCGGCAATGACTCTTTGCGTAAACCGTGCCCTGTTCTCCACGCTACCGCCATACTCATCGACTCGCCGGTTGGTTGCCGGGGATAGAAACGTACTCAGGAGACAACCATGACAGGCATGTATCTCAACGGCATCAGCGCCGGTTTCCACGACTCTATGCGCCGCTGCAGCGAATTCCTCTGCGTATTGCTCTATAGCTGCTGCCTCAATCACCTGGTAAGGTTTATCAGCAGTCATCATGGGAGTTACCGCCGGCACCTTTACCGTCATACCCTCGGGCAGGGAGGGTAGCAGCACGAGCAGCATACCGGGATGCATTAGCTGAACGGATACTTTGACATCATACTCATGTATCATCTGGACCAGTCTCTTGATGCCGGGCATATGACTGTCATCGTATAGAGCGAGTGAATAGGGCATCATATCTTCGTAGTTGATGGAGACGAACTGGGTAATGATAAGCCCCACACCACCCCTGGCTCTTTCGCGGTAATAGTCAAGCATGGCCTCCGTAACGTAACCCTTGTCGTCAGCCAGGGCATTGCCCATTGGCGCCATAATCAGCCGGTTTTTAAGATTAAGCCTGCCTATACTGCCCGGTCGGAATAACTCGCTATAATCCTGCCTGGAAAAGTTGCTCACTTAAATGCTTGTTCTCCTCATGATAGAATGTTAATTACCCTGCCCTAATTACACCGGCAGGGTCACATCAAAGCCCGGGATTTCATATCCGCAAGCCAACTCCGGCACCATCCTCCATAGCCCCTTGCAATAACCGTACACCGCTGCAATCGCCGACTTGATAGACCTCCGGGTGCCTGTCTTTCAATTCCTGAAAAAGCCCGGTGTTGTCTGTAATTTCACCGGCGAGAATTACCGTGTCCGCCCTGACCGTTTGCCTCTCTTCTCCATAGGTATTGACTATCACCCCGCTGCCGGTAATAGCCTCGATTTTAATATCGCTCATCATGGTGACGCCGCCTTTACGCAGGTTTTTTAAAACCCGCCACCTGGCCGGAATATGCATTTCCGCGGCTATATCCGGTTGCTCGGTCAGCAGGGTAACCCTGCGCCCCCGTTCTGATAGCAACGCAGCCAGCTCGACTGCTACTAAATCACCACCTATAATAGCAACATGTTCTCCTACCGGCAACCATAGCTTCGTGAGCCATCTTATCCGATCCGGCTTCAGTCGGCGCAGGATAGGACCCGAGACGGCAAGCAGCAATTTCATGGATCGGGGAAGTTTCCCGGTGTGGTTACCCCCACCCAGCATACCACGTAGTTCGGGGCCACTGATAACATGAGGCATATCATCTCCCTGTATTTGAGGCAGCGTGAAACCGGGGCCCGTGGCTACAATGATAACGTCCGGATTCATCCTTTCGATTAAACCCGGTTCTACGTCGCTACCCAGCTTAATGTCTATCGGTAGTTTCCTTACCTGTGTCACCATCCATTCCAGCAAATCTTCCATATCGCTATTCACGATAGCCGCAAAGACCAGTGAACCGCCAAGGTCGCGACCTTTTTCAAAGAGTGTTACCGTATGTCCCCTCAGCGACGCTAACCTGGCGGCTTCCATTCCAGCCGGACCGCCGCCTATCACCGCCACTCTTTTGGGCTGTAGCGCCGGTTCAATGCGAAAGTCCTTTTCCCTGCCGACAGCGGTATTTACCGTGCATTTTGTAGCTTCACCCTCAAGGTGCCGGCTGACACAGTTATAGCAGTAAATACACGGTCTGATATCACGCCGCTCTCCGCACGCAAGCTTTTCCGGCAACTGCGGGTCAACCAGGATAGGACGTCCCATGGCGATGAAATCCGCCTTGTTTTCACGGAGGAGCTTCTCGGCAAGCTCAGGGTTGATTCGCCCGACGGCTATAACCGGAACCCGGACCGACTTCTTTATTTCCTCAACGTAGTAAACCAGGTTACCGGGTTGGTAGACGATAGGGGCATCGATAAAGCCACCGATAATGCCACCGTAGCCGCTCACATGGACAGCATTGGCGCCAGCCGCCTCCAGCATAGAGGCCAGTTTTTTACCGTCCTCGGCGGTAATCCCATCCTTGATACCGAATTCACGGCAGTCAATCCGGCACCAGAGGGGATACTCGCCGCCCACCTTCTCCCTGACCGCCGCCATTACCTCCAGTAAAAACCGTGCCCGGTTACTCAGGTCTCCACCGTATTCATCCTGCCGTTTGTTTGCGGCCGGGGACAGGAAGGAGCTGATTATATAACCATGTGCCGCGTGAATTTCCACGCCGTCAAATCCGGTGTTTTTCGCCCGCTCCGCTGCCACGGCAAAACGATCGACGAGTTCCCTTATGTCTTCCTTCGTTAGTTCCCTAGTTTTCATACTGCTCGGCATTTCGGCAAAGCGCATCACCATGCGATTAAACTCTTCTCTGGTCAAATCCCTGAGGCTTTCCTTCATGCCTATGGCTGTTTCGGATGGCGAGACCGGCGTGATACCGGCTGTCATATCCGCTACTGCCAGCTTGCCGGCATGCACCAGTTGGGCGGCAATCTGGGAACCGTTACGGTGAACAATATCGGTAAGCTCACTGAGTCCGGGAGCAAACTTGTCTTCGGAGATGGCTATCTGGCATTCCAGGTTCCGCCCGCGTGGAGCATCAACGGCAACAACCCCGCAAATTATCAGCCCGCACCCGCCCCTGGCTCGTTCCGCATAATAGTCCATGACCCGGTCGGTGATGAAGCCGTCTTTCGTGGCAAAATTGGTCCCCATGGGTGCCATAATAATACGGTTTTTCAGCTCAAGTTTACCGATACGGCCGGGTTCAAGAAGTTTTTTGAATTGCATAATCGCAGTCACTATCGCATGGTCCGGAGCGAGTAATATTCCCGGGCACTAGTGTCCGGGATAAGCGATTCTGATAACGTATAGCTCCAAATCAGGGATAGACTGTCATGCAGACAGGTCTAACTCCGGATGAAAGCCAACGAATATCGCTCCTGGACCGGTGGCATAGCTCATTATGGGGCTATACTCACTGAATATCGTTTCCAGGCAATTGAATTCCTGTTGCAGCTTTTGATTAAAGTCATCCGCCCATTCGGGAGAATTGGCATGCATTATCATGAAGTGAAGAGAGTCTGTATCCACCTCACTCTTGATTAGCTCACTTATTTTTTTATAACCGTCTTCACGCTTCCTGACCCGCTCTACAAGCTCAACCGTACCTTCGTCGGTGACGCGGCTTATCGGTTTAATATTCAGCAAAGAGGCCAGCCTGGCCGCGGTTTTTGACATTCGCCCGGTACGGTATACATAACGAATGGTATCCCACATCATAATACCGCCCGTCTTTTGCCGGATTTGCGGAATCAGGTCAACTATCTCGTCCAGGCTCTTTCCCTGTGAAGCCGCCCTGGCTGCCGCCAGTACAACCAGCCCTTCAGCGGCGGCTGCCGTCTTGGAATCTACCACTCTAATTTGAGCTTGAGGCGATTCTTGCTGCATCGTTTGTGCTGCCAGATTGGCGGTCTTGAAAGTGGCACTCAGTTCCTGAGCCATTGTAATGTGAACGATATTTGGTGATTCATTAATTACTTTGCGGTATTCATCAATTATATAGCTTGGAGAAAGCGCCGAAGTAGTGAACTTATCGGGGTCTTCCTCTATCAGTTTATACGCGTCCGACCTGCTCAAGGTAACGTTATCAATATATGTCTTTCCATCATAATGTATGAGCGCGCCGGGGATTACCTTAATCTGGTATTTCTCGGCTAGTTCCGGAGGGACTCCCGCTACGCTATCCGTCATGACTTTTACATTTGTCATATCATCACCTCACTCAGTAAATAAGAATTGTTTATCGCACCTGCCGGTATCGAGGGTTCCATTCACGTAGTGCCAAGAAAATTAATGCCTAGAACATCTAGGTATTATAACCAGAGATTTTCCGGTTGTCAACTGACCTGCCCCCAATAGTGATACCATTTGTTAAGCCACAACCGTAATTAGTGTACTTGCCCCCTTTCTATGAGATTATAACTGGTATCGTTCTCGGGGGTCAGGTCAGGGTGGGGCTTCTCACGGGCTAAGTTGCCCGGGCTACGAGGGCGGTAGGGTGGGAATAGACGTCTACCCGGGGTCACCGGGGGTAAGGTAAAAAACTGCTCATCCAGGGGCTTGAATTGTATCTGATTTAATGCTACAGTTTAAGCAGTGTTGCCGCCTACTATCACTGAAACGTGAAAGGGGATAGCTATCTTCCCGGTGATGTTCCGGAGATAGCTTTTTTACTACCTATGGCAGATAGGATCAAGCTGAACATTGACGGCGTCGAGGTAGCGGTTAATAAAGGCACCACGGTACTTGAAGCCGCCCGGCAGGCTGATATCTATATCCCCACCCTGTGCTACCACCCGGATTTACAACCCTACGGCGGCTGTCGCCTGTGCATTGTTGAAATTGAAAATATGCGCGGCATCCCCACGGCATGCACCACGCCGGCTACCGAAGGTATGGTGGTCAGGACCGGCACGCCACAGCTTCAGGAACTGAGACGGGACTTCCTGAAACTCATTCTTGCCGAGCATCCCAATTCCTGCCTTACCTGCGAACGCCGGGAGCGCTGCGGTCCCAATGACATCTGCCTGCGCCATGTAGCGGTAAACGAACGCTGCGTTACCTGTCCCAACAATAAACAGTGCGAGCTACAGAAAGTGGTCGACTATATCGGCATCGGGGAAACGGAAATTCCCTACCGGTTAAAAGAGGTGCCCGTAGACGACCGCGATCCGCTCATCGAGCGCGATTATAACCTGTGTATCCTTTGCGGCCGGTGCGTGCAGGTATGCCAGGATGTGCGCGGTATCGGCGTGTACAGCTTTATCAATCGCGGCTCTGATACCGTGGTCGGCACCGCGTTCAACCGCTCGCTTCAAGAGTCCGGGTGCCGGTTCTGCGGAGCGTGCGTTGAGGTCTGCCCCACCGGCGCCCTGATGGACAAGGCAGCCAAATACCAGCCGGAGCTTGACCCTGAATCGGTAGCGGTGCCCTGTCGCTATGCCTGTCCGGCGGGAATCAATGTTCCGCTCTATGTCTATCTTATTGGAGAAGGCAAGTACCGGGAAGCCCTGGCAATTATCCGGGAAAAGGTACCCTTCCCCGGCGTACTGGGGAGGGTCTGCATTCACCCCTGCGAGGAAGCCTGCCGGCGCGGCGAGCTTAATGACCCCATTGCCATCAAGTTTCTCAAGCGCTTTGCTGCCGACCGTGACACCGGAGAGTGGCGGCAATTTTCCCGCGCGCTGCCGCCAACCGGGAAAAGGGTGGCTATCGTCGGCTCGGGTCCAGCCGGGTTAACCGCCGGCTACTATCTGGCGAAAGCGGGTCACTCGGTTACCGTCTTCGAGCAATTCTCCCGGGCGGGCGGGATGATGCGGGTGGGTATACCGGACTACCGGCTTCCCCCCTCAGTCCTCGATGCCGAAATCGATGAAATACTGCGGGTCGGGGTTAAAATCGAGCTTAACACCAGGATTGAATCCATCAACACACTTTTCGAGCAGGGTTATGACGCCGTGTTCCTGGCAGTAGGAGCGCACCTCGGCATGAAGCTGGGCATTGACGGTGAGGACAGCCCCGGCGTTATCGACGGTGCCACCTTCCTCAGAGAGGTAAGCCTGGGCAAGAAAGTAGCCGTAGGCGACAGGGTTGCCGTGGTGGGTGGTGGCAACGTGGCTATCGACAGTGCCCGCACCGCCCTCCGGCTCGGTGCCAGCCGGGTCAGCATCCTCTACCGCCGCACCCGTGCCGAGATGCCGGCCAGTCCGGAAGAAGTGGAAGCCGCCATGGAGGAAGGCATCGAAATCAACTTCCTGGTAGCCCCGCTGAAAATAAACCGGCAGAACGGACGATTAATCTTTACCTGTAATCGCATGGAACTGGGTGAACCTGACGCCAGCGGGCGGCGGCGCCCGGTGCCAATCAAAGACAGTGAATTTGATACCGACTATAGCACTATCATCGGCGCCATCGGTCAGAGAACCGAGCTTCCCGGAGAATTTAACCTGAAAACCGGCCGGGGCAATACCATCCAGGCCAATCCAGACACACTTGCCGCCAGCCGGAAGGGAGTCTGGGCCGGCGGTGACGCGGTGACCGGTCCCGATTCAGTGATAAGGGCAATCGCTGCCGGCAGGAAGGCAGCCAGTTCCATTGATAAGTACCTGGGCGGCAGCGGCGATATTGACGAGGAGCTTACCAGCGAGCGCAGGTTTAACCTGTGTGCCGGCATGGTGGAAGATTTTCTGGAGAAGCCTCGCGTCAGGATGCCGGAAATTACAGTGGCAGAGCGCCACGGAAATTTTACCGAAGTAGAGAGAGGGCTGGTTGAGGCGGAAGCAGTAGCCGAAGCCAAACGCTGCTGCCAGTGCGGTGTTCGGCAACAGCTATCCCCGGCACCGTTACCTCCCGTCACCAGTAACCGAAAGCCGGACAAGGCTCCGGAGGAAGTGCTATTCCCGGTCTAGTTCGCCTGGCATCCGGTTTTTAGCCCGTTACTCTTGCCCTTCGAAGAGTCACCCTTTAATAATACTATAGCTTGAGTGCACGCGATGAAAAAGAGAGACTACAGCGTAATCAACGCCATTGGCAATACGCCGATAATCAAGATAGGTAATGTCTACGCCAAACTGGAAAGCGTTAATCCCAGCGGCAGCATCAAGGACCGGGTTGCCCTGACAATTATCGAAGACGCCGAGCGAGACGGGCAACTGAAGCCAGGCGATACCATCGTTGAAGCCAGTAGCGGGAATACGGGAATATCGCTGGCCATGATAGCCGCCGCCAGGGGGTACCGCATGGTGGTGGTTATGCCGGAAAATATGAGTGAAGAGCGCAAGCATATGATGAAGGCGCTCGGCGCAGATCTGGTGCTCACTTCCAGCAGCGGTAGCCTGAAAGAGTCAATAGCCAAAGCGGAAGAGATAGCCCGACAAGCCAACACCTTCCACGCCAAGCAATTCAGTAACCCCAGCAATATCCGGGCACAGGAAAAGACCGGCGAAGAAATCCTGCGCGAAATCGGCCCGGTGGATGCCGTAGTTGCCGGTGTCGGTACCGGCGGCACGCTAATGGGTATCTCCAACGTAATGAAGAAAGCCAGCCCGGACATGAAAGTGATTGCCGTAGAACCGGAAGAAGCGGCGGTCATGTTTGGCGGGAGCGACGTCAGAATCAAGGAACATAAAATCCAGGGCATTGGCGACGGCTTCATTCCCCACCTGATAGATATGGACAAGGTAGACGAGGTTATCACCGTGGGTAGTAAAGAGGCAGTGACTACGGCGAGGCAACTGTTCCGGGAACATGGATTACTGGTCGGTATCAGCGCCGGAGCCAATATGCTGGCTTCGCGGAAAGTAGCCCGGAGATACGGCAAGGTCGCCACAGTGTTACCGGACCGGGCGGAACGTTACCTGAGCATGGATATTTTCAAGTTCTAAGAGCACTCCGGTACGCACATATTTTTTCACACCCCGCACTGAAAAGGGGCAGCAGTCCCACATTTCTACTTTCCCTCTGTTCAATTCAACCGAAAGAGTATCGACAGCGGCACTTTGATTAATTATAGTTACTGCTATCTTTACGCGAAAAACGTCCGCAGAGGGAGGTATAGCATGGGAAACAGTGCTGATGTCACCGGTAATGGGTCTGTCTTTACCCGGCTCAGGCTGTACAACGGGGTGATGGGGGTCTTTCACCTGGGACAGGCGGCAGCCATGTTTGCCCTGAGCAACCAGTTTGCCCTCCCGGTAACCACCAACTTCATCAGCGGCATGCCCGGCACAACCATAAACACGGTGCCGGAAATCCTGACCAGGCTGCAGCTGGGACCAATGATTGCCGTTTTCCTGCTGCTCTCAGCGATAGCCCACTTTATCCTGGTATTACCGGGTGTATTTGGCTGGTACCGGCGCAACCTGCGTAAAGGAATTAACTACGCCCGGTGGTATGAATACTCCCTCAGCTCATCCCTGATGATTGTTATTATTGCCATGCTCAGCGGCATGTACGATATCGCCAGCCTCATCCTCATCTTCTCCCTCAACGCCTGCATGATTCTGTTCGGCCTGATGATGGAGCTCCACAACCAGACTACCGAGAAAACAAACTGGACAGCTTTCAATTACGGATGCTTTGCCGGTTTTGTCCCCTGGATTGCCATTGCCATTTACTTCCTGGGCACCGTCTCGGCAACCGAAGGCGCCGTACCCACGTTTGTGTACTTCATCCTCGGCACGCTCTTTGTCTTCTTCTTCAGCTTCGCCCTCAATATGGCTTTACAGTATAAAAAAGTCGGCCCATGGCGGGACTATCTATTTGGCGAGAGGGCTTACATATTTTTAAGCCTTATCTCCAAGTCGGCGCTCGCCTGGCAAATATTCGGGGGTACCCTGGCCCGTGGCTAGCCGGTACCAGACCGGTGTGCTTATGGCACACCATGAAGTAATTAGAATATTGTATGATGGTCTGTAGTTCTCAGACCGGCTACATACTGTCTTGTGCATGGAGCGGGTTGCTCGCTTCCCGAGCAGCCCGCTTAATTTACCCTCTTCCCAATCTTGTGTTATAATCGGTGCGTAGGCAGTTGACATGGAAACCTGGAGACAACAGCCCGAATACCAATGCTCAAACAAAAACTGGTTGAACTCATTACCCAGACCGTACTGGCATTACAGCACGCCGGCAAGCTGCCGGTAATCAACTTACCTGAGGTAGTCGTCGAGCACCCGCAGAACCCGGAGCACGGTGACTACGCGTGCAGTTTACCGCTGCGGTTGACCCGTGCCGCCGGCATTAGCCCGGTGGTCATCGCCGGTGAAATCGCCAACGCTATCCCTCCCACACCCGAGATTGCCAGCGTCACCGTGGCACCACCGGGATTCATCAATTTCACCCTCAATAGCCAGTGGCTGTGCCGGCAGGTCGATTGCATACTGGAAGCGGACGACCGGTACGGTAACATCGAACTGGGTGAAGGCAGCCGTGTCCAGATAGAGTTTGTCAGCGTGAACCCCACCGGTCCCCTCCACGTGGGCCACGGGCGCGGCGCCATCCTGGGCAGTACCCTGGCGAATGCCCTGACCGCGGCTGGCTATAGCGTGGCAACGGAACATTACACCAATGATGCCGGCAGCCAGATAGACGTCTTTGCCAGGTCCCTGTACGCGCGATACCAGCAGTGCCGGCACATTGACGCTGAAATGCCTGCCGATGGCTACCTGGGCAACTATATGATTGACCTGGCACAAGAAATCATCACCGAGCACGGAGACCGGTTCCAAAAATTACCGGAGACGGAGGCAATCTCACAGCTGGGGCAGATTGGTCTGCAGAAAATGGCAGACCAGATCAAAGCCGACCTGGAGCAACTCGGGGTAACCTTCGATATCTGGTTCAGCGAGCGGAGTCTTTACCAGAACGGGCAGTACCGGAAGGTGCTGTCCATGCTTGAAGAGGGCGGCTATATTACCGAAAAAGAAGACGCCACCTGGTTCGTTGCCACCGCGCTGGGTGAGGACAAGGACAACGTGGTGGTGCGCAGCGATGGTTCACCTACCTACTTTGCCGGTGATATTGCCTATCACTACAACAAGTTCGTGGAACGGGAATTCGACGAAGTAATTGATATCTGGGGCGCTGACCACCTGGGGCACGTTTCCCGGATGAAAACGGTCATGGAAGCCCTCGGCATTAACCCGGAACGACTCAAGGTGATTATTTCGCAGCTGGTTACCCTGCGGCGCGGCGGTGAGCTGGTACGGGTCTCTAAACGCAGCGGCGATATCATTACCCTGCGCGAACTGGTCGATGAAGTGGGCGCCGATGCCTGCCGCTTTTTCTTTCTGTCCCGCAGTGCCGACAGCCAGATGGACTTTGACATGGAACTGGCTAAAAAACATTCGGCGGACAACCCGGTGTACTATGTCCAGTACGCCCATGCCCGCATTGCCAGCATCCTTCGCCTTGCCGCGCAGAGAAATATTGATAGTACCGGTGGCGACGTTTCCCGGCTGACCACGGAACCGGAGCTGACGCTCATCCGCAAGATGTTGCTCCTGCCGGAAATAGTCGAAATAGTAGCCCGCACCCTGGAGCCACACCACTTCACCTATTACGCCCAGGATATCGCCACCGTGTTCCACCAGTTTTACAAGCAGTGCCGGGTAGTCACCGATGATGCCGCCCTTAGCCAGGCCCGCCTCAAGCTGGTAAAGGCAGCCCAGATAGTACTATCCAGGACACTAAATATGATGGGAATGACCGCTCCGGAGCGGATGTGAGCCCTGCCCCCTGCCCGGCAGCGATACCCCGGTAATTACCACCGTCTTGTTGAGGCTATGCGCTTATGCTAAACTTGCCACTGAGGAGGTTGCATGAAAAAACG
>CAYXWH010000052.1:2010-13425 GCA_964468755.1 uncultured Dehalococcoidaceae bacterium | reverse complement strand
GATAATCAGCCATCCCAATGGGCTATCCGGGTTATAGTCCATCGGGACACAAAAACGAAAGGAGATTACGCTATGGATTACGTTTGGAATTACTCCAACCCATATGAATACATGTCCAGAGTAGCCAGAAGCACAATGCCGCCACTGATAATTTCAGTGTCAATCACCGGCGGTGCTGCCGGTAAAGAGATGAATCCAAACATACCGGAGACACCTGAGGAGCAGGCTCAACAAACGTATGAAGCCTACAAAGCAGGGGCTTCGGCCGTCCATATACATGCCAGAGACGAAAGTGGCGCCAACTGCGTGGGTGACCCGGCTCGATTTCGAGAAATAGACAAGAAAATCAGGAAACTGTGCCCTGACATCATTGTTGGTAACACCACCGGTGTCGGTCCCAATGTGACCAAAGAAGAAGCACTGGATGTTCTGGAAGCCGAGCCTGAAATATGCTCGCTTAATATGGGTGCCTATGCGATAAGACAAACTCAAAAAGCAAGGAAGGCTCCCTTAACCGGGCGACCCGAAGATGTCCTCTGCGAGTGGATTTTCCCGTTCACACCAAGCTTTCATGAAGCGGTTGCCAAGAAGGCACTGGAGAAGGATATCAAGCCGGAACTGGAAGTCTACAATGCCACCATGTTTGATGCGGTACAAAACCTGATAAAGCAAGATCTCCTGAAAAAACCATACTGGATGCAACTGGTTATTTCCCCGTTGGCATCGGGGATTACTACCCCCAAGAATGTTATAACACTGGTAGACTTCTTACCCGCTGGTTCAATGTTCAGTTTGGTTGGCGTCGGACCCTTTCAACTTCCACTAACAACACTAGCCATGATACTGGGCGGACATGTAAGGGTTGGCCTGGAAGATAATATCTACTACAGAAAGGGCGAGCTGGCAAAAAGTAATGCTCAGCTTGTGGAGAGAGCCGTTCGAATAGCCAAAGAACTGGGCCGTGAGATAGCCACACCCAGTCAAGCCAGGGAAATACTCGGCATATCCCAAACACCCAAGCAGTGGGATTAGGTAAAGAGCGGTTATAACCAGACCAGTTGGCAACGGTGTTGCCACACTACTGTGCTAAAGGAAAGATGCTTCCGCTAGAAGGTATAAGAATATTGGAGCTTGCTGGAGCCCCCGGTACCTGGACAACCGGTCTCCTTGCTGACTTTGGAGCTGAGGTTATCAAGGTTGAGCGTTTTCCAACCAACAATCTTGATTTCAGCATCATGGGAATACTTCCCGTTAAGTCGCCTGAGCAGCAAAGGAGGAGACTGGCCTTCGACTCCATGAACCGGAATAAGAAGAGCATTGCTCTAAATTTGAAGGTAACCGAAGCACGGGACATATTCCTGCGGTTAGCCAGGAAATCTGATGTAGTCCTGGAAGGCTATCGGCCCGGGGTTGCCAAGCGACTCGGCGTCGATTATGAAACCCTGAAAGAGATAAATCCCCGGATTATATATTGTGCTTTAACCGGCTACGGTCAAACGGGCCCGTATAAAGACTTACCGGGCCACGATATCAACTACATAGGAATAGCCGGTGTCCTTGACCTTACCGGAAAGCCCGATGATGCCCCTGTCCTCCCGGGAACCCAGGTCGGCGACTGGGGAGGCGGGGCTTCCATGGCTACCATCGGCATCCTGCTCAGCCTGCTGGCGAGGCACAAGACCAGACAGGGTCAGTTCATAGACATATCCATGACCGACGGGGTAATTTCCTGGCTGGGGAGCTACGCTCGTGACTTCTTTGCCGAAGGGGTAATCCCAAAAAGAGGTGAGACCGTGCCTACAGGGGGATTCCCTTACAATGCCGTTTACCAGACCAAAGACGGGAAATACATCTCCGTGGGATGCTGGGAACCCTGGCTTTATGAGAACCTGTGCTCGGCTTTGGACAGAAAGGACCTTATCCCTCTTCAACATGCTCCCGAGGAAAAAAGGAAAGAAATCTTTTCGACCTTTCAGGCAATCTTCAGTCAAAAAACTGCTGAGGAATGGTTTACCCTCTTCAAGGATAGCAATGTGCCGGTTGCTCCGGTCCACTCCTTCGAAGAAGTCTTTAATGACCCCCAGGTAACCGAGAGGGGGATGATAGTCCAGCTTGATCATCCGGAGTTTGGCGCGGTTAAGCAGATAGGCACACCCATAAAGGTCTCGGAAACCCCCGGCGAAATAAGGAGTTTTGCTCCCCGGCACGGTGAACATACCGAGGAAATACTGAAGAGTCTCCTCGGATGTTCTCAAGATGAGATCATCCAGCTGCGGGAGAAGCAGGCGATTAATTAAGCGAAGATAATTGGTTAAGAGCGCCTGTTTCACCAATCCGGTTCGGATGGCTTCTTTAAAATTATTTAACTGTGGATAGGGACGCACAAAAAGGCTTCCACCACGAAGATAAATTGACAGAAGCACACTATACTATTAAAATATGCAAGAAATCGTCTACGACTATCGTATACGATTTATAATGGAAATCTCAGTTACGGTAATAAGAATAAAAGAGGAAATAAGGAGTTAACCATGGCAGAAGCAGTCGTTTGCCAGAGGTGCGGTCAGGAAATCGCACCTGCGAAGGTACTGCGGCATATTAACCGGACTATCCAGGAAAAGAACCTGGAGCGATTTAACGAGTACTGGGTACTCTGCCCGAAATGCCGCCGAGAGACTTTCGCCAATCAGTTGATAGGCGACCGTCTGGACAAAGTAGACCGGGTACCTCATGTGTCCCGGAGAAGGAAGGAAGACGTACTACCAGTCAGGAAAGACGAGAGGACCGGAGCCACCGTATACAAGAGTGAATGCTTTATCTGCAACTCCGGATGTGATGCCACAGTCTGGGTAAAAGATGGCAAGGTAATCAAGGTTGAGGGTGATCCGAGTTCCCACGTTACCAAAGGAACGCTCTGTTCCAAAGGGCTGTCTTCCAAAGAACTCCTCTATCACCCTGACCGCCTTCTCTATCCTCTGCAGCGGGTTGGTAAGCGGGGAGAAGGCAAGTGGAAAAGATTATCCTGGGATGAGGCTCTGGATACCATGACTACCCGGTTCAACGAAATCGAGCAGAAGTATGGTAAAGATAGCATTATATGCACTCACGGTACCAGCCGGGGCTGGTTTCAGCTTTTTATCCGGTTTGCCAATGCCTGGGGCAAGCAATGGATGGGAGCCGGGGTAGCTCAATGCGCTCACCCGCGCATATCCTCCGGATTTCTCACCTTCGGGACAAGCCCTATGGAGTGTCCGGATTACAGTGCTACCAAATGCATGCTGGTCTGGGCAGCTAATCCCGCGGCAACCTGGAACTGGAAAGCGGTGGGCATGATGGAAGCCTGGGCGCGTGGCGCCAAACTCATCGTTATTGACCCGGTGCTTTCCGAGACCGCTTCCAAGGCGGATATATGGTTGCGGCTCAGGCCCGGTACTGATGCTGCCCTGGCACTGGGAATGCTCAACGTGATAATAAATGAGCAGCTTTACGATAAAGAATTTGTAGATAAGTGGTGCTTCGGATTCGAGTCCTTAAGAGAGCGTGTCCAGGAATATCCTCCAGATAAGGTTGAAAAAATAACCTGGGTACCCGCCGAACAAATCATCGAAGTAGCCAGAATCTATGCTACCACCAAACCGGGCTGTATCACCCAGGTCCTGGCCATAGACCAGAATGCAGACACAGTATCGAGCTCTCGTTCCATAGCAATGCTGGCGTCTATTACCGGCAACATTGATGTACCCGGCGGAAACATTATGGCTATGTACACCAAGACCGGCGCCAAGATTAGCCTCAAGAACCTCTTAACTGCTGAGCAACATGCGAAACGACTGGGTAGCCGGGAATATCCGGTTTTAGCCGGAGAAAAGAGTATCATACCCTCGGCACACAACCTTCTCGTCTGGCAGGCGATTCTTACCGGCAAACCCTATCCGATACGAGCCATGTATAATCACGGGCATAATATGGTGATTTGCTATCCGAATTCCAAGATGGCGCTTGAGGCGTTACTCAGCCTGGACTTCCTGGTGGTCACTGACCTGTTTATGACTCCCACTGCCGAAATAGCTGACATAGTACTCCCGGCAGCAAGCTGGATAGAAAGAAGCCGACCGGTTATTGATGACCATGCTTCCTACGACAGCATCCATCTTCAGCAGAAGGTAGTCCAGCGGGGTGAGTGCTGGTCAGACTATAAGATACTTAATGAGTTGGCGAAGAAACTGGGGTTTGCTGACCGGATGTTTGATACCGAAGAAGATCTCTTTGATTTCCTTCTGGAGGACTACAAGATAACCTGGCAGGAGTTCAAGGAAAAGGGCATCGTTAATATTCCACTAATCTATCAAAAATATGAGAAGAACGGCTTTAATACTCCCTCCGGCAAGATAGAGATCTATTCCAATACACTTGCCGAAATGGGGTTTGACCCGTTACCAAGCTATCGGGAGCCTGTCGAAAGCCCAATCAGCACCCCGGAATTAGCCAGGAAATACCCGTTGATTTTAACCACCGGAGCCCGGGAACCGGTCTTCCGCCATTCCGAAATGCGCAACATACCCGCGTTAAAGCAAATATGGCCTGACCCCAAAGTCAAAATTCATCCCCAGACAGCCAAAAAGTTAGACATTGGGGATGGGGAGACTGTGGTTGTGGAAACGTTAAGGGGAGAAATGGAAGCCAGGGCATGGTTCAGAGAGGATATCGATCCCGGTGTGGTACAGGTACCCAGTCATTGGCCGGGAAAACAAAACGCTAATTTAATCACGGATAATGAGAACTGCGCCCCGATGATTGGCAGCGCACCATTAAGGTGCGAGCTCTGCCTCTGTAAAATAAGGAAAAGGGGAGACTAATGAGCAATAATCACAGGTTATTGATAGATATTGATAAATGCGTGGGTTGTTACAGTTGTGAGGTTGCCTGCAAACAGGAAAATGAGCTTCCGCTGGCTTCCAGGTGGTGCCAGGTATTTTCCCGGGGTCCACGGGAAGTGGATGGACAGCTCCATCTGGACTTTATACCCGTCGTCTGTTTACATTGCGACGACCCCATATGTGCCTACTTCTGTAACTTTGGTGCCATAACCAAAGGAGAAGACGGCCTTGTTCGAATTGGCGAGGATAAATGCACCGGATGTGGGCTTTGTGTCTATGGCTGCCCTTATGGGGCCATATTCTTCGACCAAGAAAAAGGAATTGCCGGAAAATGCTCCCTCTGTATCAGCCGTACGGATTACGGGCTGGAGCCTTCATGTGTCCAGCATTGCACCGGCGGGGCATTACAATACGTGACCGATGACGAACTGGAAACAATAACCCGGGGAATGCACGTGGCTAAATTCGGTAAGGTAGCCTATACTTCCAGTAAGTGGAAGCTATTACAACCGAAATAACCAGTTCCAGTAATTCACCCGCGGTGGCCGATGCCCCAACCACCAGAAGACCACCTCCGCTTATTACAAGTCTGATGGACCCGTGATGACCCTAGGAACCTTTCTCGCCCCCAGAGCGAAACAACTCCCTGCTCTCTGGAGGCGGGAACGGGATTCCTTCTTCAATTCCAATCTCTTGCAGCGCCCGGTCCCTCAGTTTCTTGAGGCAAGACCACATAATTCGGCATTCTTCCTCGCTCAGGCACGACATTATATTATGAAGTGTCTCCGTCTCACGTGATTTTTTACGGAGTTCATGGCCCTTTTCGGTAATAACTACCCTCACCATATTCTTTTTATCCAGGTCCTTGACTCGTTTTACCAGACCTTCTTTTTCCATCCTGGTAAGTAGCTCGGAAGTCGAGTGCGGCTCTCGCAAAAGCCAGCGCGATATTTGGGCCGGTGTTGCTTTATCACCCAGGGCTTCGATTCTGACAAAAACCGCGCTACGCCATGTAGTAATATTGTATTTATCCAGTTCCCTGTTTCTCGCTTTGTGTATCGCGTCTTTTGCCTGGGCTAACAGTACCCACAGATAGAAAGCTTTTTCTCCAGATGTTGGATTTTCCATGATTTCCTCCCGATAACCACAATCTTAAAAATAGTACAACAACATAGACCAATACGACTATCGTATACGTATTTTCTAATATTCTATCATTTTTGAAAATAATGTCAAGCCGTCCTTAAATAACCGGCTGTGGCTTAAAATTACTTCATTCGGGTAATGCGGTACCAGCTTCTATAATCAATAAGACCCGGGAAACCGCACATTACTCTCAGCATAACGAGCACCAGTCTGTTACCTGTATCCGTCCGAACGTGCCGCCAATAATAAAATTGGAATCAATGTAATTTCCTTCAAGATAAACAATATATACTAGCCTGCCCCCCCGATGATATAAGCCAGCCGCCAGCCACTCGTGTCGCCAGATTCACCTCTTCAGGTCCACACCCCTTTTAAACCGAATCCGGTTTTTACTTGCCAGACGGCGGACACCTTCACAATATTTCTTGGTAAGCTCAAATATGTTACTATATATAGTAGATAGGCTCGCCAACAATCGGCTTACATCAAGCTAAATATCTCGTTTCGATAAATCAATAAGAAATGGGAGCATAAAATAGTAAATGATTATTGACAAGAGCACACAATGATACTAGAATAGAAAAGGAATCGCCTACGACTATCGTATACGATTTATACTAATAATTGTAGTAGTTGAAGCATTGTTAAGTTAACTATACCATTATATAAATACGGAATTCCAAATCCCTTCTCCTGAAAAGGAGTAAACAATAGTAATGTTCGGCGTCGTGAATGATAACACAGAGTTACCGGGGTGGTAGACAGAATATAGCCCGGAGCAGACTGTAGCCAGAGGGAGAAAGGTTATGTTGAACAAGATATACGATGACTTTAAGTCTGCCGTAGCCGATATTCCCGATAAAGCAGTCATCATGATAGGTAACTTTGGCGGACCCGGAGGCTACCCGATTAATTTATGTCGGGCTTTGCAAGAGAAGGGGGTAAAAGACCTTACGCTCATCGCCAACACCGCTGGCGGTATCGGTCTTACCATTGAATTTGATGACCATAAAATCCTTTTCGAGAATGGACAGGTGAAAAAAATGATCGCCTCTTTTCCCTTCTCGGTGTCTGCCGCTAACCCTTCACCCTGTGAAAAGCAGGTTGCCCAGGGGGAGGTTGAGCTGGAAATGGTGCCTCAGGGTACTCTGGCAGAAAGGATTAGAGCCGGTGGCGCCGGTATCGGTGCGTTTTATGTCCCCACCGGTGTCGGTACGGTTATTGAGGAAGGGAAAGAAAAGCGAACAATCAATGGCAAAGAAATGCTCCTCGAATTTGCCCTCACGGCTGATTTTGCCCTGGTACGAGCCTACAAGGCTGATAAAATGGGAAACCTTGTCTATCGCGGCACACAGCGGCAATTCAATCCGATGATGGCGACGGCAGCCACTGTCACCATTGCCGAAGTCGATGAAATTGTCGAGATTGGTGAACTGGACCCCGAAGCCATCGTGACCCCGGGAATATTCGTTGACCGTATTGTGAAGGTAAAACAGGATGAAGGTTTTCCCCGTCGCCTGGATAGAAGCTTTTGGAATAAAGGGGGACGATACCAATCATGAAAGATAAGCTGACCAGGGAACTGATGGCGATGAGAGTAGCCAAAGAGTTCGCTGACGGTGACGTGGTTAACTTGGGTATTGGTATTCCTACTCTGATTTCAAGTTATATACCCGAGGACATAACGGTCACTTTCCACACCGAAAACGGTGCGCTCGGTTTTGGCCCAATAGTTGCCGCCGACGAGGTAGCGGAAAAGGCTGATATTGACCTGATCAATGCTGGCGGTCAGTACGTAACTCCGTTGCCCGGAATGTGCTTCTTCCACCATGCCGACTCTTTCGGGATTATACGGGGCGGACATATTGATATCTCCGTGTTAGGCGCCTTCCAGGTCTCGGAAAATGGCGACCTGGCTAACTGGCTCTTCCCGGCTCGCGGTGTGGGCAATATCGGCGGTGGAATGGACTTAGCCGTCGGTGTTAAAAAATTAATTATCGTTATGGAACACACTACCAAGAAAGGCGAGCCGCGTTTATTGAAGCGCTGCACCTATCCCCTTACCGCCAAGGAATGCGTCAAGCTTATCGTCACTGACCTGGGTGTGATTGAGGTAACTACGGACGGGTTTCTCCTCAAAGAGATAACCCCCGGATGGACTCCCGGAGAGGTGCAAGCCCTTACTGAAGCCAGTCTGCTGGTCGCCCCTGACCTTAAGGAGGTGGAATTTTAGGGTATAACCGGTGAGATAGCGGTTATTCTACCGGTCAGCGAAAGGCGCTTACCGCCGACAGCATCTCGGGACTCGCCGACGCAGTTCATATTTATGATTGCCTTGACAAAAACATGGTGCTGATGATAGAATTTTTCAAAATCAATGTCGGCTACGAATATCGTATACGTTTTATCTTTTGATATTATCTAATGTATTACTATGATTTTTACTATCTTTACACAGATCTTAGAAAATGTTTCTATGGAAGGAGGTGCACTATATCGTAGTAATTGACCAATCACAGTAGTGTCCCTTAGAAATATAGTAGGGAGGTTAGATAAGCCATGAAAAAAATCCCATATTTTCTGTTTATTCTGGTAATGATGATTTCTCTTATTGGAGTGGCCGTGGGCTGTGCAGAACCGGAACCAGCTCCTGCACCCGCACCCGCACCGGCTCCCGCTCCCGCACCGGCGCCAGCACCGGCTCCGGCTCCCGCACCGGCTCCCGCTCCCGCACCGGCTCCCGCTCCCGCACCGGCGCCAGCACCCGCTCCCGCACCTGCCGAACCAATTACTCTAAAAATTGGTGCCATGATGCCCCCGACGAGCACAACCACCCTTGGTCCCATATGGTGGCTCGAAGAGGTTGAGAAGCGAACCAACGGGCAGGTCCAGTTCGAAACCTTCTGGGCCGGGAGTCTGGTGAAAAAGGGAGAGGACCTTGACGGCATAAGCAGCGGGCTCCTCGACGTTTGCGTGGTTAACTGCACCGGCTATCCGGATAGATTACCACTGATTAACGTTCAGTTTCCCGTATACTTCGCCCCCACTGACCCCAAAGTCCTCGACCCTCTATACTTAGCCATGTTTGAAAACGCGGACTTCATCAATGATATCGAGCGTTACAACACCAAATTCCTGTTTGCCGCACCGGTACCCGGCAAGGACCTCAGTACGACCGTGCCGATTAAGACTTTGGATGACTTTGCAGGTAAAAAGATTGGTGCCATAGGTGTATATCACCCGCAGGCGCTGGCTGCCATAGATGCTGCGCCGGTCTCAATGGGGATTTCCGGTGCATATCAGGCGTTACAAACCGGTGTCATCGAAGGTCAATTCCTGCCAACGTCAGCAATATACTCATACAAGCTCTTCGAAGCCGCCAAACATTTAACCGAGATGGGACTGGGTGCTGAACTGGTTGGCACCACGGTAGTGAACCGGGATGTCTGGGACTCGCTACCACCCAACATTCAGCAGATAATGGAAGAGACGGCTATTGATGCTTACCACTACAATATCCAGTTGCTTGCTGACCAGACAGTTGAGGCTCAACAGGTGATGAAGGATGCAGGGGTCACCTTCTACACGTTGTCCCAGACAGAAAAGACAAAATGGGCCAGTCTCCTGCCCAATTTCCCACAGGAATGGGTTGATGAAGTCAACGCCAAGGGGCAACCGGGAACGGAGATAATGACCCTCTTTATAGAAACCGCTAAGGAACTGGGACACGAATTCCCTCGAGAGTGGTCGGTTAAATAACATAAACAACCAGTACATCGGAACAGGGATACCTGAAAATACCGGCTTACAATAAGCGATAATTTGGTCTGGTACTATGGGGAGCCTGTTTGGGATTGGACAGTTCTAAATAGGCTCCCCTTTTCGAGTTGCCGCGTATTGAATCTTCGTATCGCTTGCAGGTGGTGAGATACGGATGGAGGTGCGACTAAATAGATGTCAGCCTTTTTAACCAAATGGACTTCTTTTCTAAAAAAGTTTTTTGACTGGTGTTCCGAGATATCATCAGTACTCATTTTCCTGCTGGTGCTTCTGGTCACCGCTGATGTCTTTGGACGATATGTTCTGAGTAAGCCCATCCCCGGAACCTATGAATTTGCTGAACTGGGTATGGTATTCATTGTCTTTCTAGCTTACGCTTACGCTGAGGCATCGGGGCAGAACATCAGAATTCAGCTTATAGAGAGAAAGATTAACCCGAGGCAGAAATATCTCCTTGATTCGCTGGCCTATGCGCTGGGGATGCTCATCTTCGGAGTGATATGCTGGCAAGCATGGGGACAGGCCTGGATATCGGTGGAGGCAGGACAGCGGATGCCAGGATTACTCCGTATCCCCATGTGGCCGGCAAAGTTCGTGCTGGTATTTGGCAGCTTTCTCCTGGTAGTCCAGTTCTTCACCAGTTTCATCGCCAATATACCGAAGATTCTACAAGGGGGGTCTGATTAAAATGGATCCCTTACTGATAGGATTACTTAGCATACCCTTTTTACTACTCCTCCTCGTGCTGCGCGTGCATGTGGGCATAGCCCTGTATGCAACCGGCTTCCTCGGATACTGGGTGATGACCGGCAATCTGGAACAGGCCATAAGAATTTTAGCCACGCAACCTTTTGCCGTCACCGCTTCATTCACCATGTCAGTGCTTCCCCTGTTCATGATTATGGGAGTCTTCGCCGGCTTATGTGGCTTTGCCAGTGACGCCTATGAGGCCGGGGCTGCCTGGCTGGGCAAAATTCGAGGTGGCCTTTCAATTTCTACTGTCATTGCCAATGCCTTATTTGGCGCCGCCTGCGGCTCCACCGTCGCCGCTATTAGCATCTTTTGCAAGTTCAGCCTGCCTGAGATGAAAAAACAGGGGTATAGCCCCACTTTTGGCACCGCATCAATAGCTTCGGCAGGCGCCCTGGCCATGCTCATTCCACCCAGCGTTCTCATGATCTTTTTCGGTATCTTAACCGAGCAATCAATCGGGCGGATATTCATCGCCGGCATTGGCCCCGGTATACTTCTGGCGGGTCTGCTGAGCCTGGGTATATATGCCATGGCGAGGTTGCGCCCATCGCTGGCACCCCCCTCGACCATGGACATCAGTTGGAAGAACAGAATCTTTTCGTTGCGTAAAGTCTGGGGAATCGCCATCCTAGTGCTGATAGTGCTGGGGGGTATATACTCCGGTGTATTCACTCCCGAAGAAGCCGGTGCCGTTGGCGCTTTTGCCGCCCTGGTTATTGCTCTTATTCTGAGGAGGATTAACCGGAAGTCAATTAGAAGCACTCTGAGAGATGCTGCCCAGATCAACGCCACAATTTTCATCCTCTATTCCGGTGCAACATTGTACAGTCGGCTGGTGGCTCTCAGCGGACTGCCCAAC
>CAYXWH010000052.1:0-1910 GCA_964468755.1 uncultured Dehalococcoidaceae bacterium | reverse complement strand
GCACTGGCCCTGGTCATTGTTTTCCCGCAGATTGCAACCTGGATACCCGGGCTAATGCTGGGCAAATAGTAATAACGAGATATAACCGCAGTTACGGATTGGTTCTATGAGTGCTTTTTCCTTAACAAGGAGGTTCCTATGCCCATTATTTGGCAGGATAAATACCGTGACAAGATAATATCAGCCAAAGAAGCTGCCAAAATAGTGAAATCAGGCGAGAGAGTGGTCCTTGCCATGATGGATATGCCCAAGCTCATCGGTTTTGAGCTGGCCAAGCGAAAAGACGAGCTCCAGAATGTCACCCTTATCTCGCACTGGACCGATGATTTTCCCTGGTTTCAGCCGGGCTGGGAAGACTCTTTTCTGGTCGAGGACGCTTTCCCTCTGGCACATACCAGGCCCGGTGTAAAAGAGCGCCGGTTTGACTGGGTGCCCTCTATCTTTGGCCTGAACGACGGGGTGCGCCAGGAGGAGTCTGACCGGACGGGTATTTACCACTATGCCGATGTGTTCCTGGGCAAGGTAAGCCCCCCGGATGAAGAGGGATACTGCAGCTTTGGACCCAGACTGTGGTACTCCCCAAGCGCTCTAAAGACAGCCAGGACAGTGATTGTCGAGGTAGACCCAACGATTACACGGGTGTTCGGCGACCGGGTGCATATCTCGGAGATAGATTACCTGGTTGAGACGGAGCCGGTACCGGCTGACAAGGCGAAATCGGAGCGTCCCCTCCCGGTTCCGCCGGTAGACGAATGGGAGAAAGCCCAGGTTATTGCCGCCAATGTCTCCACCCTGATACGGGATGGAGATACCCTTCAGATAGGCACCGGGACCGCTTCCGAAGCGATTACCACTTTCCTTGAGGACAGGAACGACCTGGGTATTGACAGTGAAATAATACCCGTTTCCCTGCTCGAGGCAATAAGGAAAGGGGTTTTTACCAACAAGCGCAAGAGCATAAACCGCGGCAAGTCAGTCTGCGCCTGCCTGCGCACGTATGACAATGACCCGGCTACCCCGGAGATTCTGGAATTCGTCAGGGAAAACCCCGCTTTCGAGTTCCGCGACGTCGGTTATATCTGCAACGTACCCCGCATCGCCTCCAATGACAACATGGTGAGTATCAACACCGGCCTGGCGATTGACCTCCTGGGGCAATTGGTCATTGACCATCTGGGACCGGTACCAATCAGCGGCCCCGGAGGACAGGTAGAGTTTTGTATAGGCGCGCACTACTCCAAAGGCGGCCGCTCTATCACCTCCCTTATGTCAACTGCCAAGCAGGGGACAATTTCCCGCATCGTGCCCCAACTGGAGAAGGGTACCGTAGTAGAGATACCCCTGACCTATGTCGACTATCTGGTTACGGAATATGGCATGGTCAACCTGGACGGTAAGACCAGACGGGAGCGGGCCGAGGCTATTATCTCGATTGCCCACCCGGACTTCCAGCCCGAATTAAGAAGGGCAGCCCAAAAGCTATTCTGGCCGTAGTGCCACGTGGCAGTGAGCCAGGCAGGCGCTCGGCTTCAAGTTGAAAGCAAAGCAATGAAAGTGAACCGACAAACAGAAAAAACCGATGAAGAAAAGGAACAGGTGGTCAACACTACCTGCTCCAGCCATTGTGGCGGGACCTGCCGACTGAGAGTTCATGTGCGAGAGGGTAGGATCACCAGAATTGAGAGTGACGACGGAGAAGAACCTCAGTTTCGAGCCTGCCTGCGGGGACGCGCCTATCGCCAGCGGGTATACTCTCCCGACCGCCTGAAGTACCCCATGAAAAGAACTGGTGAGCGGGGCGAGGGTAAATTTAAACGTGTTTCCTGGGATGAAGCCCTGGAAACTACCGCCGGACAGTTACTAAGAGTCAGAGATGCCTATGGACCGGCGGCGGTTTTTCTCATTATTTC
>CAYXWH010000051.1:0-13622 GCA_964468755.1 uncultured Dehalococcoidaceae bacterium | reverse complement strand
TTTAAACCGGGTAGATTCGCACTTTTATCAGCTTTGCTCCGTTGCTAACCAGAGACCAGAAGTACTCATCGATAACGAGTGGATTGCCATCAGGGTCGAGAATTGTTCCGTCAAGCAAATCCAAAGTATAAACGTTTTCGTATTCTGCACCGAAGATTCCACTTAAATCAACATAGAGAAGTTCATCGGTAGCATCTCCCCATTTCCGGCCAACTTTGAACTCACCAATTTCCATCAGGGATATATCGGAGTCACTATCGTAGATCCATCCCTTGATGCTGGCGGCAAAACCTGGCTTTCCCCTCATGGCAATAAAAACCTTGTACCTGTCTTTGGGCAGCTGGAACGCGGTTTGGCCATCATCGAATGCGTTGCCATCCGTTACGGCGTACTCCGGCCCCAGGCCGATATTTATTTTGACACCCTTAATAACAGTCTCGCCATCCGGCCCGGTAAAACTCAGTTCGCTTGAATTGGCCGGCACAAACATGGTGCTGCCGTGGTCGTAGTCGCCATTACCGTTCCAATCCGCCTTTTTTCCGATGATATTCAAGGTGTAATGAAATCTGTTAACATCGATTCCATTTGGGGCAGCGGCTACTGGAGCGGCAAAGGATACCAGCAGCACTGCCGCCAAAACCAGTGCCATTAGTTTTTTCATTTCTGTCTTACCTCCTTTTGAGCTAACTTTATTTCCTTGCGTCGCCGAATTCTGTCGTAGCTACGGGATAGAACCTGATCTGGAAGTTCTTGGTGCCATCATTAACAACGGTCTGTCCGGAGATTACCATGTCGGCAACATCAAAGATCCAGACGCCTTCATGGAAGACAGCCTCACCTATAGAGACCAGGTAGTCCAGCCACAAGGCTAGGTCGGCTTGATCGATGGCAGTGTCACCATTTTGATCCGATGGCACATCACCGATATCCAGGTAACCGTTTGCATTCAGGTCCAAGCTCATGTTGTCACTGACATAACCTGTCCATTTGAATAGGTCAGTGATTTCCACAGCCTTCGACTTCCCCTGTTTGTTTCCCTTACCCTTTTCATTAGGGTCATCGGTAGGAGGGTCAAACCTTTCGAACGTCCCATCCCCTGAAGGCACATACAGGTTGCCACTGGTAGTTACCACGCCGAGTCCCAGTAAGTCCGCATCCAGATCGAATCCGAACGGCCAATCATCGGTTGTCTCATTGGCAGAGTTGGCTGCAGCTACGATAAAGTTCTGGGTCAACAGGATGTTGCTTGGTTCACCGCCAGACCCGTTGTTAGGCTTGCCGAGAATCCTGCCATAGACATAGTAACCGCCGGCGGGCTTGGTGGTGTTATCAGACTCGTCAACGATGTTGTAGGGCAGGTACACCTGGGCGGGGTCGTAATCAGGGCCGAAGTTCTCGGCCAACGAATCAAGGACGACCAGTTCAGTATTATTCCTGTTCTTTTTATTGGAAAGATACTCGATCGTAGAACTGCCATTTAGGGCAACTATCACCGCGTTACCAGTTGGATTTCCGGTGTACGTTGCCGGGTCTTGTCCATGAAGATTGAGGTTAAAGTGCTGACCGCTGGGAAAGCCGTTGCTCTGGTACTGAACGTCGATGGGCTTGGCGGCCAGCGCCGGAGACGTGACCATCACCGAGACAACTAACACGAGAACCGCGATTTGCATAATCCTTTTTTGAATCATTCTTTTTCTCCTTTTGGAATGTGGAGGATGGGTAGATAGTCCCGGCCACCCTCCGTGCATTCCATTTTAATGACGCCTCTAAGGAGTTGGCTCTACTGGTACTTCCACCAAAACTGAGAAGCAGGTTGCCCAGTTTTTACCCTTGCCTATGGCTTCATCACCCTGAGCCCAGGCTGTCTCTGTCTCGTCGCCATAAATCGGTTCCCCGGTGATTTCGTCTACGCCAATCTGGACCTCCCTGATAAGCTCGGCGTGGGCCGCCACATACACGATGCCGTCGCCATCGAGGTCAGCAACGGCGATATCGACACCGTAGACATCCGAAGCGATGCCGCCAAGCTCCTCGTTCTTGTAAGGGAACTGCCCCGGCGCGCTCTTCTCAGGAGCCGCGTCACCCACGTACAGGTGAGTTTCCTCTAACCGCCAGTCAGTATTAGCCTCGTCAATCTGGAAGGTAACGGTGCCATCGGCGGCTACAGTAAGGTCACCAACATCAAGCGCCGCATCCCGGCCATCGGCAATTAAGTCAGTGGTGTAAGGTAGACTCACCTGGGCCAGAACAGGGGTCACCAGTATAACCATCAAAACAGGCACTAAAAGTAGAGCTGGAATTCTTTTCATTTTTTCCTCCTTAATATAGTCATTTTTGGTTATTTTTCGATATGGGCCTCTCGGTCAATATGTTATCTTTGTTTCCTCCTTCCCTGACTGCCAGTTCAGGGTATTGAAAAGTCATTCATCCTGTTTCATAATAAGCACGAAGGCAGCGGAATACTGGCCAGCCAGTCAGCTTTTTCTTAAGCCTTCAACGGGCAACCTCTCACCAGGTTGCCCTTGTTTATTAGACTATTAACGGAGAAAGCCGTAAATCCCATAAAGGTCATGGTAATAACGGACAAACAAGTTCAATACAGACCGGAGTTGAATTGGTAATTTTGTACTCTTACGTGGATAACATAATTGGCCTGAGAGTTATTTCTACGCATTAACGCAAGGTCATAACGCCGATGGCAAGTCAACATGGTGTAATCTTGTGTTCATACCCGCTGATATACATCGGAGCTACAGTGTGTGACATCAGGTACGCAAGTCTTACATTTGAAACAGAACTGATACGTTGAATTCAATATCAGAGGAGCTACCATCCGTGTAACCTTAACAACACTGTGGAAAATGTTAAGCACACTTTTAGGGGGGCTTAAGCAATGCGCAAAACAGGCTCAAAAAAAATGGTGGCAGCGGCTGGATTTGAACCAGCGACCAAGGGCTTATGAGTCCCCTGCTCTGCCACTGAGCTACGCTGCCAGTAAAAAAACTATAGCACCAATTATTTCAAACTGTCAATTTCAATTGCAACTACATTATTAATTTTAACCAGCCCCAAACCACGCCACCGGGCAAGGCTACCGTACCTGCTATTTCTTGACGCTGATGCCAGCCCTTTGCTACAATCCATATGGATGTTCACCATCCGGATAGTTCCATTACCACGAAGCCCATTGACACCGGGCTCAATTTTCATGAACTGACCTGCATCGTACCGATTGCCCAAGAGCACCAGTCAGTTAAGCAGTTAATAGTTGTTAGGGAGAATTATTGCGGCAAATGGAATTTTGTCGCCAACTATTGCCTCTAGAAAATAGTATAAAAACAGGCAGTTAATGCCGAAAGGAGAGTTCAGGTGAAAGAAGCGGTAATTGTGAGCGGAGTAAGGACCGCCATTGGTAATTACGGCGGCTCACTGCAGAATGTCCCGGTGGTGAAACTGGGCAGCATTGTCATCAGGGAGGCAATGAAGCGAGCCGGTCTGAGACCAAATCGAGACGCGGAACTGCTCAGCTATAGCCCTGATGCCCTGACCAACGATTTGACCGACCTGGAGCAGCGACACACCGACTGGGATGACTCGCTGCAGGAGGTGACGGTGGATGAGGTTATCATGGGCAATGTTATCCAGGGAGGTCAGGGACAGAACACCGGCCGCCAGGCATCAATCTATGCCGGCATCCCCAAAGAGATAACTGCCTATACCGTAAACAAGGTCTGCGCTTCAGGCATGAAGGCGGTAGCCCTGGCGGCACAGGCAATAAAGTCCGGTGACGCCGAGGTTATCATAGCCGGCGGTATGGAAAACATGAGTGGCGTTCCGTACTATTTCCCTAAAGCCAGGTGGGGAGCCAGGATGTTCAACACTGAACTGATCGACGGCATGGTCCACGACGGTTTGTGGGAAATATTCTACGGATATCACATGGGCATTACTTCGGAAAACATCGCCGAAACGTACGGTATCAGCCGGGAAGAGCAGGACCAGTTCTCCCTGATGAGTAACCAGCGAGCCATGGCGGCCATTAAGAACGGCACCTTCGCCGAAGAAATAGTGCCGGTTGAAATCAAGGTAAAGAAAGAGACCAAGCTATTTGACACCGATGAACACCCCAGAGATACCTCGATGGAGCTGCTGGGCAAGCTGCCCGCAGTATTCAAAAAAGATGGCACCGTAACCGCGGGGAATGCGTCAGCAATTACCGATGCCGCCGCCGCCCTGGTCGTTATGTCGGCAGAAAAGGCTAACGAACTGGGACTGAAGCCACTGGCCACCATCCGGTCCTATGCCTCCGGCGGTGTTGACCCGGCTTATATGGGGCTGGGGGTAATCCCGGCTGCCAGGAAAGCACTCAAACTGGCGGGGTTAAGCCTGGATGACATTGATTGCATTGAACTTAATGAAGCCTTCGCTTCTCAGTCGTTGGGCGTAATAAGAGAGCTTCCCTTTGACCTGAACAAGACCAATCCTCACGGCGGTGGTATCTCGCTGGGACACCCCATTGGCTGTACCGGTGCCAGGATACTGGTCACCCTCACCCATGAAATGAAGCGAAATAACCTGAAGTACGGTATGGCAACCCTGTGCATCGGCGGGGGGCAAGGGATGGCTATCATCATAGAAAGAAAGTAAGACTACCTTCCCCGCTTTTCATACTCGGGACACCAGGTGGCGTTGGGGCGTGCCGGATTGCGGCAGGCCCCGCGCCAGTTCCACTTGCAGCTATCACACAGGAAGACGTTAATCCCGAATGCCTTCTTGACCCTGAGTGACAATCTATCCTTCCAGCTTGGCCCTCTCATTGTGTCTCCTCTCACCTTGTTCTCAGTATATCAGGTAGGATGAGACACGACAATAACCGTAATCCCGGAGAACGACTTCACAGATTCAAAGTGTTTATCTCTATGAGTCAGTGTGCTAGAATATAGCCAGATTGGCAAAAGGAGTGGCTAGCCATGATTAGCCCTCGCACCAAAAGGAAAGAAAAAGAGCATAAGGGAAAAAACGAGCAGCGGCCGGCTAACGCCCAGGAGACGAAGCTTAACCTGAAGACGGTACGCTATGGTGACGCCACGTGGATTGATATCGTGCCGCCCACTGAAGCCGAGACTGAGTACCTGGCAGAAACCTTTCACTTCCACCCCCTGGACCTGGATGACTGCCTCAGCCGCATCCAGCGCCCCAAAATCGATGTATACAAGGACTACCTGTTCCTGGTCTTCCACTTCCCGGTATTCAATAGAGAGGCGCGGGTAACCACTGCCGGACAGCTTTCCGTGTTTATCGGTGATAACTACCTGGTTACCATGCACAAAGGCGACCTTAAACCACTGGTAAAGCTCTTTCGGGAGTGTGAAATCGAAGAAGAGGCACGCCAGGAAAACCTCAGCCAGGGGTCCGGCTATCTGCTCTACCGGATAATTGACCGGCTGGTGGACTACTGCCTGCCTATCCTTAACAAAATTGGCGCCAATATCGAACAAACCGAGGATAACATCTTTGCCAGCCGCGGCATGCCGCGGGCGATTGGCGATATCGCCGTGCTGCGGCGCGACGTCATTTCCTTCCGCCGCATTATCTGGCCGATGAGGGCGGTGGTTGGCAGTCTGGAACCGAAGATTCGCCGCTTTACTACCATGGACCTGTCCGTCTATTTGGGTGACATGACCGACCACGTTGACAAGATATGGGACGGCCTTGACGAATACAAAGAGATAATTGAGGGTTTGAATGATACCCACGACTCACTGGCAACCAACCACACCAATGATGTCATTCGCATGCTGACCATTATTGCCACTATCCTGCTGCCGCTTACCGTGTTGGGCTCCCTCTATGGCATGAACATACCCCTCCCCTTCCAGAATTCACCCTATTCCCTCCTCTTCGTACTTGCCGTCTGGATTGCCATCGTGAGTGGCATGCTCTACTTCTTCCGCCGCCATAACTGGATCTAGCCATGGGTGTTTCCCACCGTTTAATCGTTATCACCGCCGTCTTTATCACCTGCCTTATTACCGCCAATATTATCGCCGTCAAGGTAATACATTTCGGACCGGTCATCCTACCCGCCGCTGTGCTCGTTTTCCCACTGAGCTATATCTTCGGCGATGTCCTCACCGAGGTCTACGGGTACCGCTGGACCAGGCGGGTCATCTGGCTCGGCTTCACCTGCAACCTCATCTTTGTCTTTTTCGCCTGGGTGGGCCAGATTTTACCCCCGGCCCCGTTCTGGCAGGGACAGGCTGCCTATGAGCTGATTCTGGGCTACACGCCACGGCTACTGGCAGCCTCATTCTGCGGCTACCTCATCGGGGAGTTCGCCAACTCCTTCGTCCTCGCCAAAATGAAAGTCCTGACGCAGGGTCGCTGGCTGTGGACTCGCACCATCGGTTCTACCATCATCGGCCAGGGGCTGGACTCCTCGGTATTCATTACGCTGGCGTTCATCGGTACGCCCGCGTTTGCCGCTATTATGATACTGTACCACTGGCTGGCCAAGACAATCATTGAAGTCCTGGCAACACCGTTCACCTATGCCGCGGTCAATTATTTGAAGAAGCGAGAGGCGATTGATACCTATGACCATGAAACCGATTTTAACCCGTTCCTCATTTTACGCTAGCCGAATTTCCGGGGAGTGAGGCAGAGACAATGAAAATCAGGATTCTCGGCGCCCATAACTGCGAATCATCAGACACCAAGCTCACCAGCCTGCTTATCGACGACATCCTGGCGCTCGATGCCGGAGCACTCGCCTCCACCCTGTCATTCTCCGCCCAGCAAAAACTTCAAGCCATACTGCTCACCCACCACCACTATGACCATATCCGTGATATTCCGGCAATTGCCATGAACGCCTTACTCGATGAGACCACCATCAGCGTATACTCCATAGCGTCGGTACGTAATGCCTTAACCGATTACCTGTTAAATGATGAACTATATCCCGATTTCTTCACTAGACCGGAGGGCAGCCCGACCATCAATTTCACCGTGATAAAGCCAGGGGAGAAGCTCCGGATTGCCGGCTACGAAGTCCGGGCGGTGCCGGTGAATCACGCCGTTGCCGCCGTCGGCTACCAGGTGACCGCTTCTAACGGCGCCGTAGTGTTCTATACCGGGGATACCGGGCCGGGACTGGACGATTGCTGGCAGCAGGTATCACCTCAGCTCATCATTACCGAGATTACCGCCCCCAATCGCTATGAAGCCTTCGCCCGGGACAAGGGGCACCTCACTCCCGTTCTGCTGGCTCAGGAGCTGGACCATTTCCAGAGACAGAAAGGTTACCTCCCGCAGGTAATTGCAGTGCACATGAACCCCAGGCAGGAAAAGGAAATAGCCAGCGAGATAGCCCGAATAAACGCGCCGGTCAAGGCATCAATATCACTGGCTCAGGAAGGGATGCTCATCGACCTGTAAAAAGTTCGAGGAGGCGGTACCATTAGCGAACCGAGGTTTATCGTTGATCACAATGTAGGCAAGCTGGCTAAATGGCTGCGGCTGATGGGCTATGATACCCTGTTCTTTGATAGCGGCGATGACTCCCAGATGGTAGCCAAAGCCCGGGCGGAGGGAAGAATCATACTGACCAAAGACAGGGAGATTATGAAAAGGCGTTTGGTCACCAGCGGGCAACTCAATGCCATTCTGATTGCCAGTGAGGTACCGGAGCAGCAAATGCAACAGCTCATTGATACCCTTCACCTTGATTGCCAGTTCCGGCCGTTCAGCCTCTGCCTGGAATGCAATCAACCGCTTATTGAGAGGAGCCCGGCCGAGGTTAAAGACCGCGTGCCACCCCATGTCTTTCGAACCCGGCACCAGTATATGGAATGCCCTGCCTGCCATCGTATCTACTGGCAGGGCACTCACTGGGCAGCCATGACCCAGAGGCTGAAAAAGTTTATGGAAGATGCTCACCACGATAGAGCACAAGGAGGTAGCCCATGAATGTCTATGAAGCCGCTACCAGCCGCCGTTCCATCAGGAAATTCAAGGACGCCCCGTTGCCCTATGAAGCACTGGAAAAGTGTGTGAATGCCGGCCGGCTGGCGCCCAGCGGGCTCAATCGTCAGCCATGCGAATTCCTGGTTGTCGATGACGAGCAACTGCTGCCCGAAGTCTTTGGCTCGATTTCTTCGTGGGCGGGACAGCCCAAGCCCAAAGGAACACCGCTCACCGGGAGCGAACCCAAAGCCTACATCGTAATCCTGACCAGAGGCAGGCAAACCGGAGCCGGCGACAACAGCGGCGCACTCGATTTCTTCGATGCCGCCATGGCTGGCGAGAATATCATGCTGGTTGCCCTGGAAGAGGGGATTGGCAGTTGCCCGCTGCGGGCATTCCGTGAAAACGAGCTAAGACAACTGCTCAAGGTGCCCGATACCTATGACATAGCGCTGGTGGTGGCGATGGGTTACCCTGATGAGAGACCGGTAGTGGAAACAACATCGGATACCACCCGGCGCTGGGTGGATGACCGGGGCGTACGCCATATTCCCAAGCGGAAGCTGGAAGATATCCTGCACCGTAACACGTTTCAACCACAACAAGGTTGACCACCGCCGAGGATATTGCTACACTCAAATAGGTTAACTATCACGGACAATGGCTATGAAAATCGTAACCAGCGACCAGATGCGACAGATAGACCAGGCATGTGCCGAATTTGGCCTTCCCTCCAGCGTGCTCATGGAAAATGCCGGGAAAGCCATCGCCGAAGAGGTGAGACACAGCCTGAATAACCTGAACCGGCAGCATATACTTGTTCTGATCGGCCCGGGGAATAACGGCGGGGATGGGCTGGTTGCCGCCCGCCACCTCCACGACTGGGGAGCCAGGGTAAGCGTCTGCCTCTGCAGTGACCGCAAGGACGATTCCAACCTGGAACAGGTACGGCAACGCGGCATCACCTGCGTGGCAGCATCTGAAAACCTGGCGGAATTTGAAGAACTGCTCTCCTCAGCCAGTTGCGTAGTTGACGCCCTCTTTGGCAGCGGCAAACTCCGGCCGCTGCAGGGTATTTTCCAGACGGTACTGAACAAGGTCGGCGAAGTCAAAGAGAAACACAGCGCCCTTGATATCATCGCCGCCGACTTGCCGTCAGGACTTGGTGCTGATGACGGCGCCGTCGACCCTGCCTGTCTCCATGCCGACAGAACCGTTACCCTTGGCTTTCCCAAGCTCGGCCTGTTTTGCTTTCCGGGGGCGGAAAGGGTAGGCACATTGAGCACAGTCGATATTGGCATCCCGGACCACCTTGCCGACCACATCACCACCGAGCTGATAACCACCGACTGGACTCGGACCGCCCTACCCAATCGACCGCTCAATGCCAATAAAGGCAGTTTCGGCCGGGTACTGGTGGCGGCCGGTTCCGTCAATTATATAGGCGCCGCTTATCTGGCCTGCAGTGGTGCCATTCGTGTCGGCGCGGGGCTGGTTACGCTGGCCACTCCCGGCAGTTTACAACCGATTCTTGCCGCCAAACTCACGGAAACAACCTATCTTCCCTTACCCGAATCGCAGCCGGGCATCGTTGCCCTTGAGGCGGCTGATGTAGTCGGGCAGCAGTTTGACCAGTACCACGTCCTGCTCCTTGGCTGTGGGCTGGGTCAGCGCCAGTCCGCCATGAAATTCGTCAGTTCCGTATTCCTGAAACCGGGACTGCCGACACTGGTACTTGATGCCGATGCGCTCAATACCCTGGCACGAATCCCGAACTGGTGGCAGGAACTGACCGCTGACGCTATACTTACCCCGCACCCTGGCGAAATGGCACGGCTTTGCGGAGTTTCCGTCGCCGAAGTACAGGCTGACCGACTAAGCATCGCCCGGCAAAAAGCCAGGGAGTGGCGGAAAACCATTGTCCTCAAAGGGGCTTATACCGTGGTTGCCGCGCCTGACGGACACTGCCGGATTAGCCCGGTAGCCAATCCCGGACTGGCGTCGGCGGGCACGGGAGACGTGCTCAGTGGAGCCATTGCCGGTCTGGCGGCACAGGGAATGCCGCCCTTTGCAGCCGCGTGCCTCGGAGTTTACCTCCACGGCGCTGCCGGTGAAATGATACGGGACATGCTGGGCGACGCCGGAATGGCTGCCTCTGACCTGCTGCCGGCGCTGCCGCTGGCAATAAGAGAATTAAAAAAGGACAAATAAATACTATAACGGGGAGACCAATGCTACTTGCCATCGATATCGGCAATACCAATATTAACCTCGGCGTTTTTAAAGACAGTGAGCTTCACGCCACCTGGCGGATTGCTACCGATACTAATCGCACGGCTGATGAATATGCTGCCCCGCTGATTAGTCTGCTGCAACACCGGGGGCTGAGCGTTACTGACATCACCAAGGTTGCCATGTGTAGTGTGGTCCCGTCACTGACGGCAGCCTTCGAGGAACTATCGCAACGCTACTTAAATACCACACCGCTGGTGGTTGGGGCTGGTGTCAAGACCGGGGTGAGCATCCGTATGGACAACCCGAGAGAGGTCGGCGCTGACCGAATCGCTGATGCCGCCGCCGCCCACCACCTCTATAGTGGCCCGGTCATCATCATTGACCTGGGTACGGCCACCACCTTTGGTATTGTCTCCAAGGAAGGCGACTACATTGGCGGTATTATAGCCACCGGCATAGCTACCGCCGCTGAGGCGCTGTTCACCCGGACGGCACAGTTACCCCGCGTGGACCTGGCTCACCCCAAGCGCGTCATTGGCACCAACACCGTAGCCGCCATGCAGTCGGGGATTATCTATGGCTACGCTTCCCTTGTCGAAGGTATGCTGGCACGTATCGCAGAGGAGCTTGGTGAAAAGCCGCTGGTAGTAGCTACCGGGGGCTATGCCGGGCTCATCGCCAAAGAGACCACGGCTATTGATGTGGTCAATAGGGAGCTGACGCTGATTGGACTCCGATTAATCTACCTGATGAACCGGGTCTAAGGCAACAAGGAGGCACCAATGCTGGCCAATAAGACCGTTATCCTGGGCATAACCGGGGGTATCGCCGCCTACAAGGCAGCCGACCTCGCCAGCACACTGGCCCGGGCCGGCGCTACCGTTGAGGTGGTTATGACCGGGGCAGCCACCAAATTCATCACGCCACTCACCCTGCGCAATATTACCGGCCGCCCGGTGGTGACCGACATGTTTGACCTGGCCTCGGAGTACAGCGTGGAGCACATTGCTCTGGCTGAAGCCGCCGATGTGGTGGCTATCGCTCCGGCTACCGCCAATACCATCGCCAAGCTGGCCGCCGGCATTGCCGACACTATGCTGGGCTGCGTGGTGCTGGCCACCAGGGCACCGGTCATCATTGCACCGGCCATGAACGATAATATGTTCCAGAACCCGGTTACCCGGGAGAATATGGCCAAATTGAAAGCCCGGGGCTTCACCATCATTGAGCCTGCCCACGGCCGCCTCGCCTCGGGGAAAACGGGCTGGGGACGGCTGGCGGATACGCAGATAATCATCGATACCATCGAGCAGGTACTGGGTAAGGGCAGTGACCTTGCCGGAAAGCGTATCATGGTGACCGCCGGCGGCACCCAGGAACCGATTGACCCGGTGCGCCATATTGGCAACCGCTCCTCGGGGAAGATGGGCTATGCCCTCGCCGAAGCCGCCCGTGACCGTGGGGCTGAGGTCAAGCTGATTACGGCTCCCGTCTCTTCGCCGGAACCCGCCGGCGTCGAGATTATCCGGGTGAGGACCGCTGCCGAAATGAAGAAGGCGGTGACCGGGGCAGTAGCCGAAGCGGATGCCCTGATTATGGCGGCGGCGGTAGCTGACTACCAGCCGAAAGAGTCCGTGCCGGGCAAAATCAAGAAAGACCGCTCGAAGCTGACACTGGAGCTGGTGAGGACACCGGATATTCTCGCCTCGGCAACCGGCACATTTCTGAAAATCGGCTTTGCCGCCGAAAGCGAAGACGTGGTCGCCAATGCCCGTAACAAGCTGGAGCAGAAAGACCTTGATCTCATTGTAGCTAACGATATTACCCGCACTGACAGCGGCTTTGACGCAGACACCAACCGGGTAACCCTGATTGACCGCAACGGTAAGATAGAAGAGCTGCCGCTACTGAGCAAACGAGAGGTGGCCGAGAAGATTCTGGACAGGGTGGCGGGGATGCTGAAGTAATAAATCCCCCTTGGTCCCCCTTTACGAAAGGGGGAAAAGGGGTGGCGAATATTCACGGGCTAAGCCGCGGATGACGCGAGGGCGGTCGGGTGGGAAAAGATAAGCAACGAGGGGTGGGGGGCTAATATAACTAGAGATATAAAATGGAATCTTCTGTTCAAGTAGTTGAAATTTCTATACTGAGGTATATCCCTGAGCTTGTAGCGTGGCTTTTCGGCATCACTCTGGCGGTGCTCATGGTCAGGCAGGGTTGGAGCAAGGCTGAGAAGCTGTTTCTGGCTGGCTGTAGCCTGATGTTTATCACTCGATTAGCCACCCCTCTACTAAGCGAGCTTGTGCAGCGGCTGGCGTTCGAACGTGGTATGAGCAACATAGATATAGTGCATACTATGAGTTTGGTTGTTTCGCTACCCCTGACAATCCTGGCTATTGCGGGACTCGTGTGTCTTGTCTGGGCATTCTGGATGCGGTTCAGAGTAAGGAGAAAGGTATCGGCGTGATGGGAGTTAGCGAGTTTCTCATGATACTGGGGACCATGAGCCCGGCTCTGGTACTCTGGATTGCGGTGATAGTCTTCGCCGCCGTCAGGCTGCGGCGCGGTGGGGGCCGGGCGGAGCGCTTCCTGATAGCCGGCGGTATCATCAAACTAGCCGGAACTCTGCTGAGCATACCCTCTCTTTTCATAATCCCCTGGCTTATCGGCAAGGGGTACGACATATCTGTTGCCAATTCGGTCGTCTCGGGCTGGGGTATGTTCCTGAAAGTTGTCGGCATGGCGGGCATAATTTGCCTTATCTACGCTTTCTGGGTAAAGTTTAAAGAGGAAAATATCGAAGCAGCCGTATCGGTTGCTCCTTAGTACCAGAAAAGAGGTTTTCATGATACAGACCCCAAATACCCAAGAAGAGATGCCCAAAGCCTATGAGCCGGGCAGGGTGGAACAGAAGTGGTACCAATTCTGGATGGACAAGGGATACTTCAAGCCCGTAATAGACCCGGATAAGAAACCCTTTGTCATCATCATGCCGCCGCCCAATGTCACCGGCGTACTGCACATCGGGCATGCCCTGACCGCTACCATCGAAGATATTATGACCCGCTGGCACCGCATGCGGGGAGAGCCCACCCTGTGGCTCCCCGGCGTCGACCATGCCGGCATCGCCACCCAAGTGGTACTGGAGCAGATGCTGGCTAAAGAAGGAATAACCCGCTATCAGCTGGGCAGGAGTGAATTCCTGGAGCGCATGAAGCAGTGGGCGGAAAAGTGCCGGGGGACTATTACCGGGCAGCACCAGAGACTGGGGGTCTCCTGCGACTGGAGCCGGGAGCGATTTACGCTGGATGAAGGCCCGAGCCGGGCGGTACGTACCGCCTTTGTCAGGCTGTATCAGAAGGGCCTCATTTACCGGGGCGAGCGGATTATTAACTGGTGCCCCCGCTGCGCCACCGCCC
>CAYXWH010000050.1:0-13904 GCA_964468755.1 uncultured Dehalococcoidaceae bacterium | reverse complement strand
ACCCACCTCGTCCGCTTGCTGAAGTCCTTGGCGGAGCCGGTTACCGGCAGTTTTTCCTCTACCATTGACGATTCCACCATTTCCCAGAAATTGGCTCTGTCGGCGGCGGTGACCACCGCCTGCTCGTGGGCTTCGCTCAGTGCCACCGGGTAGCCATGTCCCCGGCGGCACTGGTCCAAGACCAGGGCGTGAGTAAGGTCAAGCAAGGTACTATCGGTGGCTACCCATTCCGGTACCTCCACCCGGGCAATCTCATCACCAGCCCGGAGATAGCAGAAGTATATCCGGTGCGCTCCGTAATGGTTCTTGACAACCTTGGAAGGACTGATAAACAGCGCCGACCGTTCGCCCTCGGCGAGCAGTTCAAAAAATATGTCCCGGTCTCTTACCCCGGCTACCACATCGCAGTCGCGGGTGGCGGGGCAAAACCGGTCGCAGTCGACCGGCTGGTGGGGGCAGATAGCTACCCGCAGCGCGTTCACCACATCGGTGCTGCGGGGGAAGCTGATATAGCTGGCAACGGCCAGATGGCGTTTGTCGTTAAGCTGCCTCATGTCCTCCATGTATTTCAGGAAGCCTTTGACCAGCAGCTCGTCGGTAACGAATTCCGGGTATGCCTCAAGTCCCCAGAGAATAAGCGAGCCGTCAAGCAGCGCCAGGCTGTTACTGCCCGGCGGCACCTCTGATGCAAGTTCAGCCAGTCGGCGGCATTCCTCAACACCGCGCTTGATGCCGAGGAGGGTGCCCTCTATTGGCTGCTGCCGCGATACCGCGCCCGGCGAGGTGATGACCAGGTCTTCATCCCCGGAATAGAGGTGGGGCAAGCTCTGCAGGTCAGCCGATGGTTCGCTCCCGTAGTTGAGCACTACCGAGCCAATATTTAACAGGTAACACCTCATGGCACGGTGGCGGTCAACATCAATGTGGGAGCCATCGGTCGCCATGACGGTAAATTCAGCGGGGATAGAAGAGGCGTGGTAATGGTTGGACAGACCTTCGACCAGTTCCGCCACCAGCCAGGTGGTCTTGCCGGCGGCAATCTTTTTTCTTAACTCATCGAGGACAATTGCCTGATCGCGGATAGTATCGAGGGCGTTTTCCAGGTGCTTCTGTCTTTCCTCGCGGCGGTCTTTTAACCGGGTAATCATGCCGCTTACCTGCGGAACAATCTTGGATAAATCTAATGACACCTCTCCAGCCCTTAACAATACCTGACTAGTGTTTCTCTATAGCCACAGTATAATTCAACAGGGTGGTTAACTCAAGCGGTTGGGATAATGAGGTAAGGAATGCTATAATCTGGAGGGCATAGTATGTGCAAAGGCAGGGCATGCTTCCAATTTTATCCAGTGTGGTAGTCATTTCTTTTTCCGGGGTGATGGCACCCGGCCCGATGTTTGCCGTGACGCTTGCCAAAAGCTACAAGTCTCCCTGGGCCGGCACGCAGATATCCCTGGGACATGCCGTCATTGAAGTCCCGCTGATACTGCTTATCTACTTTGGCTTCGCCCGGTTCTTTCAGAATAGCACCGCGCAACTTGTGCTGAGCATACTGGGCGGCGGCATGATTATCTGGATGGGGATAGCCATGTTCCGTGCCCGGAATGCCGTTATCCACAGGGGCAAGGATTTACCCTACAACGCCTTTACCGCCGGTATCCTGACCAGCGGGTTGAACCCGTTCTTTCTCGTCTGGTGGGCAACTATCGGCAGTATGCTGGTGATGCGGTTTCTTGATTTCGGGCTGACGGGGCTGGTCGTCTTTATTGTGGTCCACTGGCTGTGTGACCTGGTCTGGCTCTCCTTTGTTTCGGCAACAGTGTACAAGACCCATTCGCTGTGGGGACACCGGGTACAGGAGTGGCTGTTTATTGCCTGTGCGCTCCTGCTGGTGGGATTCGGGGGGTGGTTCGTGACATCGGGGGTGCAGTCAGTCGTTTAGTCCTTGATATGGAGGAGAAACATGAACGTGGGTATCGTTTATGACCCGGTCTATCTGACACATAACACCGGGCAGCATGTCGAGAATGCTCGTCGACTGGAAGCAATAATCTCGTATCTGGAAAAGACCGGACTGAAGCGGGAACTGGAACCGGTTGCGCCACGCCAGGCTACCCTTGAGGAGGTGGCGATGGTGCATGAGGAGCCGTATATCGCGCATATACGGGATTCGGCGGCACGGGGCGGGGGCTGGCTGGATCCGGACACGGTAATGTCCTCCGGTTCTTATGAAACGGCCCTTTGCGCGGCTGGTGGCGTGATAGAGGCAACCGATGCGGTTATTAGCGGTAAGCTGAGCAGTGCCTTTGCCCTGGTGCGGCCACCCGGCCACCATGCCACCACCGGACGGGCAATGGGCTTCTGCCTGTTTAACAATGTGGCTATCGGTACCAGGTATGCCATAACTCAGTGCGGACTGGAGCGGGTCGCCATCGTTGATTTTGATGTCCATCATGGCAACGGCACTCAGGAGACTTTCTATGGGAGTCCGCAGGTCCTCTATGTATCGACTCATGAGAGCCCCCTTTTCCCGGGGACGGGTCAAATCGGGGAAACCGGTAACGCGCTGGGTAAAGGGAAGACGGTGAACATACCACTTCCCGGCGGCTGTGGTGATATCGAATATGAGCAGGTCTTTACCCAGGTTGTGGTTCCGGCGGTAGACCGTTTTCAGCCCCAGCTTATCATGGTCTCAGCCGGCTATGACGGGCACTGGGCTGACCCGCTGGCGATGATGCAGTTGAGCGTCAGCGGATTCGCCAGGATAGTTGAAATTATACGTGAACTGGCGGAGAGATGGTGCGGCGGACGGATAGTCATCAGCCTGGAGGGCGGTTATAATCTCGATGCGCTGTCAGCGTCGGTAAAGGCTACCTTTGATATGTTGCTGGGCAAAAATACCGTTGATGACCCGATGGGGAAATCATCCTCGCAATTCAATGCCCCCGATATTTCGTCTTCGCTGGCGTCGGTAAAGGGAATTCACGGGCTGTAGTCAGTCTCCGTTCCTGCGGTTCTGACAGATAGCCGGACAGCGCCGGCAGTTTCCATCACACGGTTCAACATGGATGGTTACACTGGTATTTTGCAGCTTGTGTTCTATGTCTTCTTCGAGATGGTCGCACATCCGGTGCGAGTCTTCGACGCTCATGCTCCCGGGCATGACCAGGTGCAGGTCAATATGGCGCTGGTTGCCTGCCTTGCGGGTGCGCAGTTTATGGTAACCGATAATCTCGCCCGCATGTTCCATAATGGCTGATTCTATGGCACTCTCTTCCGCCTCAGGCAATTTGACATCAATAAGGTCTCCCAGTGATTTCTTCATGGTGACGTAGGCGGTTCTCACGATTAGTATGGCGACCAGCATGGCAATTATCGGGTCAAGTATGACCAGACCGGTAAAATTAACCAGGATCAGGCCGACTAGTACCGCAACCGAGCTCAGCACATCAGCCAGCATGTCCCTGGCGCTGGCTTCCAGGGCTACTGAGTCGGTGGCGCGGGCTATTCGTAATGCATACCAGGAGGTAGCTCCGTTAATCACAATTACAGCTGCGGTGACATAGATACCGATAGTCAGCATCTCCAGCGTCTGCCCGCTCATCAGCCTGTTTACCGCCTCGTAGAAAATAGTCCCGGCGGCAATGAAAATAAGACCGGCAATTATCATGCTGGCGATATTTTCCGCCTTGCCGTGACCGAAGGCATGGTGCTCATCGGGTGGTTTGCCGGAAATACGGATGCCGATATAGCCAATGATGACGCCGGTAAGGTCAAAGACACTGTGGAAGGCGTCCGCGCGGATAGAGATACTACCGGTGAGAATGCTGGCAACCACCTTCAATACTATCAGCAGGCTCACCGAGGTGATAGACAGTATTGCCGCACCCTTTCTGGTGGCAAACATGGCACGTCACCTGTTTTCAGGCTTTTGACCTGGTCAGTGGCAGCCATCGGATGAACCGGCCCCACTCCCCCTTATCCCAGACGACCAGCAATGACGGTGCGATGCAGATTGAACTGAACGTGCCGGCGATGATACCGATGATAAGCACGACGACGAAGTTCTGGATTGATACGCCCACAAAGAGGAATAGAGCCAGTACCACAACCAGCGTGGTAAAGCTGGTGTTTATAGACCGGCCCAGCGTGTCTACCAGGCTACGGTTGACTACCGTCTCGAAGTCAGCGCTGGCACTCAGTGTCAGGTTCTCACGTATTCGGTCGAAGATAACCACGGTATTATTCACACTATAGCCGATAACCGCCAGAATGCCGATGATGAACATCAGGTCTATCTGCCAGTTGAGAATGCCGCTGAGGATGGAGAATATACCCATGGCGACCAGCGCATCATGTATCAGGGCTATGATGGCACACGTGCCGTAGTGGAACGGCCTGGGCATACGCCGGAATGCCCAGGTTACGTAGAGAAGAATGCCGATTGCCGCCACGGCGACGGCAATGGTGGCGGCGCGGGTGGTCTCCCGGGCGGCTTCCGGTGATACGTCACCGAATTCCTTCTCGGTAATTGTGCCGAATTTTGCCTCCAGGCCGGCTTCAATTTCATCCTTCTCGTTTTCGAATAGTTCCCGGGTGCGGATAAAGAAATCGCCCTGTCCGTCGGCGATAAGTTCGGTCTCAATGATTGCTTCAGGATAGCCCAGATTGAACATTTCATCTCTGATCTGATCCTGGGTGACCTGTTGCTCGTCGAAGCTGAGCCTCAATCTGGAGCCGCTGCTGAATTCAATACTCATCTTGAGGCCTACACTGGCCAGTGAAATAATACCGATGAGAATTACCAAACCTGAAATGAGAAAGAACCAGAACCTCTTGCCGATAATATCAAACATCATCTCTTTCCCCAGTAGGAACTGAATAGCGAAGTCTTCTTGGCCAGATTACTGCCGACGAACAGGCGAAGCAGGGTACGGGTGACCACGATAGCGGTAAACATACTGATTATTACACCAATTGACAGTGTGAGCGCGAAGCCCTGGACAGTCTCTCCCGCTACAATGACGGAACCCACCCAGTAAAGGATTATACATACAATAATGGTAGTAATGTTGCTGTCCCGGATAGCCGACCAGGCACGGTTAAAGCCGGCTTCAATGGCGGCGCCTAACGTCCGCCCACTCCTCAATTCTTCCTTCATACGTTCAAAGATGAGGACGTTGGCGTCCACCGCCATGCCTATCGACAGGATAAAACCGCCCAGCCCGGACAGTGTCAGAGTCACCGGTATGAGCTTGAATATTGCCAGTACCAGTGCCCCGTAGAAAATCAGCGCCAGGCTGGCTAAGAAGCCGGAAAGACGGTAGTAGGCAATCATGAACAGCATCACCAGAATAATACCGATTATTCCGGCGGTTATACTTTTATCAATGAAGTCAGCACCCAGTGTTCCGGCAACCTTACCCTGATAAAAGGGCTGTTTTTTCAGGGGCATGGGGAGTGCACCGGATTTCAGCAGATTGGCCAGCTCTTCCACCTCATCCGGGGTAAAATTACCGGTGATGACGGCTTGTCCGCGATAAGCCTGCTCCAGGATTTGCGGAGAGGAGATGAGGGATTCGTCCAGGAAGATGCCCAGGGCTCGCTGTGGCGTGCCGTAGGGGCCGGAGTTATACAGGAATTTGGCAATCTCGTCAAAGATTTCCTCCCCTCTACTATCCCACTGGATGCTTACCTGGTATTCGGCGCCGGTTACCTCCTGGCTCACGGTAGGTGCCACCTCGTCAAGGAAGTCGCCGGTGAGCTGGACACCATCATCGCCCCGGGCCGCTATCCAGGAAGGACTTTCGGTGGCTTCGGGGGGAAGCGTCTCGGGGTCAAGCGGATTGCCTTCCGCGTCAATGAAGGTGAGTCCTTCATCATCCTTGATAAGAAAAGCTATCGGACTGCCAACGGCATCAACGAATATACGTTTGTCATTCTCTGTCCTGTCGATAAACTCATTCCCGGTACTTTCCAGGTAGTCATTGAGATAGACCGGGTCACCTTCGCCATCCCGCTCTACGTAACGGAACTCCAGGTAGCCGGTCTGGGCAACCAGGCTCTTGGCAGCTTCAACATCGGTAAATCCGGGTAGTTTCACTATAATGCGCTCCGTGCCCTGGGTCTGAATGACCGGCTCGGTAACGCCATACTTGTCAATACGCCGCTCTATGATCATCCGCGCCCGATCCATATCCCTGGCCTTTTCCTCGGCGGTAGCATCTTCCGGGAATTGTGTTTCATATACCAGGTGAACCCCGCCGACCAGGTCAAGACCGAGACGCATACCCTCGCGACCGAACCTTGCTGCGTCTAAGGGGAAAATTGACCACAGGGCAATGCCCAGGAGTATCAGTATAATTGCCAGGGACAGCGTATTTCTTCGGAACATGTTTCTCCCTAATTAAGCGTCTGAAAGAATGTGCCGGGTTTTTGCCAGCCATTCATTTATAAATTCCAGTGCCTGCTCACGACTGGTGAGTTCACCGGTGGCTTGCGCTTCGCGCACCGCCTCCAAAAGTTCACCGATTTGCGGGCTTGGTTGGATACCGAAAATGGTAATCAAATCATGACCATCAACGAGCTTTGGTGGTGTGGTCAGGCTCTCCTCCTCGAAGCGTTTGTTCAGGACGTAGGCTACTCTCCGGGCGTGCTCGTGCCATCCCGCAAGCTCCAGTTCAGGTCCCCGGGTCGCCAGGTGGTCAGCCAGATTGAGAAAGAGTATGTCAATGCCGGTGTCACCGGTGTCACGGAAGTAGCGGTACACCGCCCGGTGGGAGGGCATGCCGAGGTTACTCATCTGTTCGGGTCTCAGGTGGTTCTTTACCTCCAGCTCCACCATCTTGGTTTCTCTGGCGCTGAACCGCAACCGCTCCAGAATGCTGACCGCCAGGTCGGCACCTTCATTGGGGTGCCCCAGAAAACGTGCCCGGCCATCGGCATCAACGCTTTTGGTCCGGGGTTTGGCAATATCATGGAGCAGTGCCGCCACCTTGAGCAGTGACTTTCGGGTACTGCCGGAGCTGACTTCCTGGTTAAAGTGCTGGCGCAGTTCCGTTGACCAGGGCACTGTAGTCAATACTTCCGTACTCGCATAGTGCCATTCTCCCTCTCCGAGCAAAAACTCGACGGCGGCTACTGTTTGAATGGAATGCTGGAAAACATCCCAGTAGTGTATCAGCGGCTGGTCAACCCCTCTGGCGGGAGATAGCTCCGGGACCAGTTCAGTGAGTAAGCCAAGTCTGTCTAGGTAGTCCAGTACTGATGCCGCTTGGGGCCCGGCTAACAGCCGTAGCAGCTCTTCTCTTATTCGCTCCCCGGCAACGGTACCAATCATATGATTAGCATCCCGGATAAGCGACTCAGTCTCGCTGGCAATAGTGAAATCAAGCTCGGCAGCCAGACGTACCGCCCGTAGCAGGCGAGCCGGGTCCGAGGTAAAGGTTGTATCGCTCACCGCGCGAATGATGCCCCGGTTCAGATCACCCTGTCCGTCGAAGGGATCGATAAGTTCGGTAATCCGGAGCACCTCTTCGCCGGTATCTGCGGGCGTTATATCGGCAAGTGCCACTGCCAGTGCATCTATGGTAAAATCACGCCGTGCCAGGTCATGTTCGATGGTATCCGGGATGGTGGAAAAATCAATTTCCCGCTTCGTCGCCGTATCGGCATCGGTAACGATAACCCTGCCCACTCCATTGACTTCATCTAACGGGACGTACTTGCCATTGAGGGAACCGGCTATACTGGCAGCGACATCCAGCGCGTTGGCTGAAACCGCAATGTCAATATCGCCCGAATCGCGTCCCATCAGCAGGTCACGCACCAGACCACCAACGAGATAGGATTGAAAGTTTTCCTTGGTGAGAAGGCGCTTTACCCTGTCGATAAGAAGGGATACTTCCGGTGTGACCGATAGTTTTATCTCTTCCATGAGCTGTTGCTGGTACATCTGTTAAAATATACTATACTATCATAGGTGAAATTTATCAAGTTTTACCGGACCGGTCGGCTTGATGACGGTGGGAAAGTCGGTTAAGATGAAGCAGGTTGTCTCCTTTTTCTCAATCAGGGTAGAGGGAGGCAGTTTCTTCATGGTTACCCGTTTGGAGTGCGCTATATGAAGACAGAAGACAACAATGAATATCTGGAGAGTCAGGTGGAACAGGTGGCGGAGTTGATTGTCAACGCCCGGCGGGTGGTGGTGTTTACCGGAGCCGGAATCAGCACGGAATCAGGTATTCCCGATTTCCGCAGTCCGGGGGGAATCTGGGAAAGGTTTGACCCTGAGGAATTTACCTATCAACAGTTCCTCAGTAATCCCGAATCGCGCAAGAAGCACTGGCGGTTACTGGGCAGCGGTCGGCTGCACGGTGGCGCTGAGCCGAATCCGGCTCATTACGCCATCGCTGAGCTGGAGAAACTGGGCAAGCTGGACTGTGTCATCACCCAGAACGTGGACAATCTGCATCAGCGTGCCGGCGTTCCCGAAAATAAGGTTTTCGAACTCCACGGGAATATGCAGTGGACGGTATGCCTGGGCTGTGGTCGGCGTTATCCCTTTGCCGATGTCAGCGACAGGGTTGCCGGAGGTGAGCAAGAGCCTGCCTGCGAGGTATGCCGGGGTATGCTGAAACCGGATGTGGTCATGTTTGGCGAGCAGCTGCCGGAAAAGGTATTGCGGGAGGCAAGCCGTCATTCACGGCAGTGCGACCTGTTTCTGGTCATCGGTTCCAGTCTGGTAGTGACACCGGCCGCCTATATGCCGGTCTATGCCGTTGACGCCGGTGCCGGGCTGGTTATCATCAACCTCAGCGAGACGCCGATGGACCGGCGGGCTGCGGTGCTAGTCAGGGCTAAAGCCGGGGAGGCAATGTCGAAGATAGCCCGTGGCGTAAGTAAAAGAATCAACGGAGAGTAATACCGGCATGAGTGCTCACAGGCAGGTCGGTAGGGTTACGCGGGCGGTTCGTAGATTCTCACCATTGTTTCCGCTTCAGCGACCAGCTCGCCATTCTGGTTGGTGCAGTTACTTTTCAGGACTACGATTCCCATTCCCTTACGGACGGTAGATACGGTGGCGGTGGCAGTTATGGTGTCACCGATTTTCACCGGTTTTCTGAATTTGCTGGAGTTAGAGAGCAAAACGACCATACCGGGAAGCTTGGCTATCGCCGCCGAAAGCAGCAGTACCGCCATCAGACCGTGAGCAATCCTGCCCTGGAAAAAAGTCTTCCGGGCATAGGCCGGGGAGATATGTACCGGGCTGAAATCACCGGAGATTTCGGCAAACCGGGCAATATCATCTCCGGTAATGGTCTTGGTGTGGGTAGTCTGGTACCCGATATCCACCCCCAGCCTATCGAGGATAGAGTTATTTGACATGATACCTCCTGAGCTATAGGTTGCTTTACCGGATGGGACAACTATTTCGGCAGGACTCCTAGCGCAAACGGGTCACGGCAATATAGATGCCCACCGCCACGGCCAGAAGGTCAAACAGTATTCTCAGCCCGATGATAAGTCCGCCGGGGAGAAAAATACTTACCAGGTAACTGATGACCACACCGACCCCGGCGATACCGGCGAGCCAGGGGCTGCGCTTGCGGTTGACGGAGATGCTGACCAGTTCACCGATGACGTAGCCGATGCCAGCCGCCAGAATGAGACCGATGTAGAAGAATAAAAAGATGTCAACCAACCACCAGAGAACACCGCCAACCGCTCCCATCCCCAAGGCAGTACCGATGGCTCTCAGGTAATAAATGGTGGAGACGTGGTATGTTGGCAGCTTATATAATTTGGCGCATTCCCGGCATCTGGCTCCCACCGGGGTCTGCACCATACATCTGGGGCATATCGGCTTGCCGCACTTGCCGCAGCGCAGATTGGTTTCAACATCGGGATGAGTGGCACATTTCATTTTCGCTGGTGAGCTTTCTTCAGTGTTCCTGCTGTTTGGGGTGGTTACGGTACACCCAGAGTTTTCTATCGCTGATATCCCGGTCGAAGATGAAGCGGTTGAGCAGTACATCCCTTTTCTTTATGGAAGCGGCTTCAGTGGAAAACGGCACCGTCATTCGTTTGATAATGATTATCACCAGGATAACCAGAAAACTCAGCGTTACTGAAATCGGTTCCTGGCTGGTCCAGCTCACCAGTGGCAGCAGGATAGAGCCAAGCAGGGCGGCAACGGGTGAGCTGCGTATAACAAGTGAACCAACGACAATGATAACGAGGAAGGTTACGCTGGGCCACGGCGCCATGTTAGTGGCCAGCGGCAGTACCGAAATAACGCCGATAGTGGTGCCAATACCCCGTCCGCCCTGGAACCGGAGGAAGACCGACCAGTTATGTCCGATGATCGTGGCTGCCCCGACCAGTATCTGCTGGGGAGTATCCAGTCCTGCCCAGGCTGCCAGCCATACCATGAAGAAGCCTTTGCAAAAATCAAAGATACCTACCGGTAGACCCACGCGCCAGGACTTCAGCCGCCATAGATTTCCGGCCCCTACCTGGCCGGTACCATGTTTTCTCAAGTCCAAATGGTACAACCCGGCGACCACCTGCGACATCGGCACCGAGCCGAGCAGATAGGCGACGACAATCAGCACCCCAAACCAGATACTCATGTGCTCTCCTTGAAATTAGCTTGGAAATATCGGTAACATGGCTGACTTCAAGCCCCGGTGCCTGGCGAGGGCAACTATCTGTTCTACCGACTCCATAGGGAGGGCAATATCACCTATTTTAGTCTCGTGCTCTTCATCAAGGCCATGATAGTCAGTACCGCCGCTGGGGATGAGCCGGTGCCGGTGAGCCAGTTGGAGAAGTTCATCAATCTGCTCAGCGGTGTAGCCGTTATAGTAGACTTCGATACTGACCAGTCCGGCGGCTTTCAGCTCAACGATTAATTTCTCCGGGTCACTGACGGTAAACGGGTGTGCCAGCGCCGGTAACCCGTTCGCACGGAGAATCAGTTCCACTGCCTCTTCGGGGGTAAATTTGTCACGCTCCACATAGGCTGGTTTTCCCTTGGCGAGGTACCGGTCAAAGGCTTCCTTGAGCGAGGTAATGTACTCCTTCTCCAGCATTGCCTGGGCAATATGGGGACGCCCGATGGCGCCCTCACCGGCTATTTCCTGGACCCGGGCCCAGTCAAGGTAAATACCGAATTCCTCGAGTCGGGAGAGCATTCGTCTCGCCCTCGTGACTCGCGAGTTGCGAAAGTCCTCCAGTCTGGCTTTGAGCTCAGTATCGGTATGGTCGATAAAGTAGCCCAGGACATGGGCATCTCCACCGGCGTATTCGGTGCTGATTTCAATGTTGGGGATAACACTCAGTTGTGGAAAAGCGCGGGCGGCGTTCAGGGCTGGTTCAACCCCGTCTACCGAATCATGGTCAGCAATGGCGATGATGGTCAACCCCAGCCCGGCTGCCTTGCTGACAATCTCTTCCGGGCTGTATCTGCCATCGGAAACAGTGGTGTGGATGTGAAGGTCAGCCTTACTCATCAGTCCTCCGTATCCCGGTCAATCCGCTCGATGCTTAACGCCTTCCCGGTGGCTTCATCGACCGTGACCCGTACCGAATTAAGGATTGACGTGCCCTTGCCGACGAAGAGTCGGTTGGGTATACCGGTCAGAAAACGCTGAATCACCGATTCAACATTATCGCCGATGACCGAGTCCAGCGGCCCGGTCATACCGATGTCAGTAACGTACGCAGTACCTTTGGGAAGTATCCGGGTATCAATGGTGCCAATGTGAGTATGAGTGCCCAGTACCGCGCTTACTTTCCCGTCAAGATATCTCCCCATAGCCACTTTTTCCGAAGTTGCCTCGGCATGGAAGTCAACAATGATAACCGGGGGTCTGGGATTAATCTCTGCCAGCAGCGTGTCCATGGCGCGGAACGGGCAGTCCAGGTTACTGTTCATAAAGGTCCTGCCCATTATATTGACCACCATGACATTATTACGAATCAGGTAACCTCTTCCCGGTACGCCCGGCGGATAGTTTAACGGGCGGAGGACCGGCAGGTCACTATCGAGCCAGGGGATAATTTCTTTCTGCGCCCAGATATGGTTCCCCGAGGTAAAGATAGAGACGCCGGTATCCAGCAGTTCATGGACAATATCCGATGTCAGCCCAAAACCGCCGGCAGAGTTCTCCGCGTTGGCGATTACCAGGTCTATCTCGTTTTCCCGGCGTAAGCCCGGCAGCAGCTTGGCTATTGCTTGTCTGCCGGGCTTGCCGATGATATCTCCGATTACCAGTATTTGCATTATTGTCTCGAACGTCCTGTCATTTACTTGGCGTAATCAATGGCTCTGGTCTCTCTGATTACGGTAACCTTGATTTGCCCCGGGTATTGCAGGGTCTCTTCTACCCTTTTAACGATGTCGCGGGCAAGCCTCATGGCACCCAGGTCGTCAATGTCTTCCGGTTTGACCATGATACGTACTTCGCGACCGGCCTGTATGGCGAAGGATTTCTCTACCCCTTTGAAGCTGGTGGCGATATCCTCCAGGTCTTTGAGTCGCTTCAGGTAGCTGTCCAGTGACTCGCGCCGTGCGCCGGGACGGGCACTGCTGATGGCGTCGGCGGCAGCGACGATAAAGCCCCAGAAACTGGTATCGGTGGTTTCCAGATGGTGCTCGGCAATGCCCTGGACCACCTGTGGTGACTTATCCCACTGCTTGACAAGGTCGGCACCAATGGCAGCGTGAGTGCCCTCGACCTCCCGGTCCACGGCTTTGCCAATGTCATGGAGTAGCCCGGCTCTTCTCGCCAGGGCAACATTAGCTCCCAGTTCAGAAGCAATCATACCCGACAGATGGGCAACCTCAGTGCTGTGGGTAAGGACATTCTGACCATAGCTGGTGCGGTATTTGAGACGGCCGAGCAATTTAATAAGCTCGGGATGCAACCCGTGAATTCCCACCTGGATAGTCGCCTGCTCTCCCGCGTTAACGATATCGGCATCGATTTCTTCTTTCGATTTCGATACAACTTCCTCGATTCGCGCGGGGTGGATGCGACCGTCAACAATAAGCCGATTTAGGGCAAGGCGGGCTACCTCTCTTCGTACCGGGTCAAAGCTGGATAGTGTGACTGCCTCCGGGGTATCGTCAATTATCAGGTCAACCCCGGTTGCCTGCTCCAGCGCCCGGATATTCCGTCCCTCCCGACCGATAAGCCTGCCTTTCATTTCGTCGTTAGGCAATGGTACCACCGAGACGGTACTTTCGGTAACAATCTCCGAGGCACTGCGCTGTATCGCCTGGGCCAGAATCTCCTGAGATTTGATACTGGATTCTTCCTTTAATTTGGCTTCCCACTCGCGGATTCGACGGGAAGACTCTTGCTGTAACTCTACCTCCATAGCATCCAGCAGGTTCTGTCTGGCCTCAGTGCTGGACATCCCTGAAATAAGTTCCAGCTGTTTCAGTTGTCTATCTTTGAGTTCACCGAGTTGACCTCTTGTGTTCTCTATCTCTTTTTCCTTGCTGTTGAGACTGCGTTCCCGTTGCTCCACCGATTCCAGCTTGCGGTCCAGATTTTCTGTTTTCTGTGATAGCCGGTTCTCCTGCCGTTGTAATTCGGTGCGTCTTTCCCGGTATTCCGAATCGGCAGCTGTCCGGGTGTCTCTAACCTCGTTCTGGGCTTCCTGTATCACACCCTTGGCTTCTTTTCTGGCTTCCACGAGCATTCGGGCAGCTTTTCGTTCGGCTATTCTTATCTGCCGGTTAAATACGATTCGACGGGAAAGAAAGGCGGCCATGCCGCCGAATATTACTCCGATAAGAAACGCGAAGAAAATAGCGAGTACAACTTCAATCCCCATTTCCTGCCACCCCCTTTCTTTTCTTTTTTCGTTATGGGCAATTGTTTGACTTG
>CAYXWH010000049.1:7071-13974 GCA_964468755.1 uncultured Dehalococcoidaceae bacterium | reverse complement strand
CCGCCCGATGCCAAGATAGTGAGCATTGAAGACACTCCGGAAGTCCAGGTGCCCCATCGGAACTGGATTCGCGGCGTGACCCGCGGGTCACCCAAGCGGTCAGAGACGACCGAGATATCCATGTTTGACCTGCTCAAGGCGGCATTACGGCAGCGACCCAACCTGATAATTGTCGGTGAGATACGCGGTGTAGAGGGGGCAATTGCGTTCCAGGCAATGCAGACCGGGCATGCCTGTATGAGTACCTTTCACGCCGCATCCGTGGCCAAGCTTATTCAGCGTCTTTCCGGAAATCCGATTAATGTGCCCAAGTCATACATTGATAACCTTAATGTGGTGGTCATCGTCCAGATGGTCCGCCTGGCGAACGGTCAGACCGTCCGGCGGGTAACCAGTGTCAATGAGATTGTCGCTTATGACTCCATTGCCGATTCCTTCTCTTTTATCGAGGTCTTCTCGTGGCGGCCGCTGGATGATACCTTTGATTTCAAGGGATACCAGAACTCCTACTTACTGGAGGAAAAGATTGCGCCGAGGCGCGGTATCGACTATGAGAAACGACGGCAGATATATTCACAGATAAAGCATCGTGCTCAGGTCTTGAGGCGTCTTCAGGAACAGAAAATATCCAATTTCTATGATGTGTATGCCATTCTTTCCCGGGCTTACCGCGAGGGCTATTTCCGATAGCTCGGGTGGGGTGTGAAGCTGCTATCGACTGAATAAACAATGACAGGGGGGAACCAATGCTGAGTAAAATGCTTAAAAACCGGCAATTCTTGACGACAAAGGTTTTTAACGGGAAAGACGAGCCGGCGGCGACCGATAAACCGGGAGAACCCGAAGATGACGCACTCACTGTGTTAGATAGAAGTGAAGAGGAGCCTTCACCCGGGGAGGTGGCGGAAGTAGCTTCAATAATGAATCAGGATGAAATGCAGGCTGACGATGGAGAGAAAGACCGCGACCAGGCTAACGTGGCACCACCATTGTCCACCATCTTCGAGCCGCTCGATGAGGAGGAAGATGCCGGACTCAGATGGTTGATTGAGTCTCTCCCTGATGTGACCATGTGGGAACTGATCGATGAACTGAAGACAATAAAAACTGCACTGCGTAACCACCTGCATTGAGGCAAGATGTGGAGGTACCCATGAACGAAGAGCTATTGCCACCGAAAGAAGTTGATAACGCAGCGTTCGCGGAACTAGATGGGGATACCGTTCCGGAAGTGAGTCAGCCCTGGGGTGGAGTACCCAATGTAGTGGAAATTTCACGGAAACAGGCGGTGCCGGAAAGGCAATATCCACGCTCAGCAAATTCATCGGATGTCACGTTGATGAAACAACTCAAACGACTGGAGAGTAAAGTGCGCCGACTGGAACAATTGGAGGCATTGAGGTCACCTGCCGCAAGCCCGCAGGTGTCTTCTCGGCAACTTAATGAATTAGTGCAGTATGTCAGTAAACTCAGCGAGGAGGTCAGGAATATCTCTACAGGTCTTCGGGGTACACCCGCCTATGACCTGTATCGGACATTCCAGTGTGAGAACTGCGGCGCCCGGGAGCAAGTGGCTACCATATTCATGTGTACTGCCTGCAAACAGGTAAGCTGGCGCGGCTGGTGGCCCAAGAGATAAGGGGCTCCGTAGCGAAGGGAGGAACGAGATGATAAGCAAGCCAGGGTGGAAGAGGATAAGGGTAGTCCCCAACTATCTGAATATCGTGGCGATTATGGCGGTCTGCGCCGTACTCTACTATCTGCCGGTTATTGCCGGTCTTGCCGGATGGGCATCGCTTGAGGTTACTATGGGCAGGCTGCATAATCTGTTCGGCATTGACCTCTATGGCATTGTGTTTTTCGCGCCAGTGGTCTATGCCGCCTACGTATATGGCATCATCGGCGCTTTGCTGGCAGGCTTTACCTCTATGCTGTTGCTGCTCCCCTATGCCATACTGATTGATACCTTTCCCTATGCGCTGTTCAAACCGAGTGCGTTTCTAATCATCCTCAGTGCCGTTGGCGCGGTAGTTGCCATGGTGCAGAAAAGTGATGAGCAACGCCGGCGAAGTATCCGGGAGCTCAAATGCCTCTATGACGTCGGCAAAGCGGCTGCAGTGAGTGACTCAGTGGAGCGGTTCCTTTCGTCGGTAACCGCGCTTATCCCGCAGGCGGTGCGTTACCCGGAGGCAACCAGGGTCAGGATATCGGTGCGGGACAATGTGTTCCAGAGTCCGGGGTTTAAGGCAACCACAAAGGCAGTAGCGGAAACGCTGGTAGTGAATGGTGAGGCATCCGGCAGCCTAGAGATGTATTGTACGCGTAGCCTTTTTGACCTGCGGAAACAGAATCCATTCATAAAGACGCTGGCGGATAGAGTGGGCAGCGCTATTCACGAGGTAGAGTTATCCCGGTCACTGCGGGACTACTATGAACGATTGGAAGAGATGGTTGAGAAAAGGACCCGGGAAATTGAAGAGGTGCAGGCAAGGCTCATTCGCTCAGAGAGGCTGGCTGCGGTTGGGGAGCTTGCCTCCGGAGTGGGTCATGAATTGAGGAATCCGCTCAATGTCATCAGAAACTGTACCTATCTCCTCAACATAACGCTCTCAGAAAAAGATGATGACGAGACGAGAAATACACTCAAGCTTATGGACCGGCAGATTGACCTGGCAAATCGGATTGTCACCGACCTTCTCGAGTTTACCCGAATCAGACCACCCTTACCAACCGTAACAGACTTGAATAGCCTGGTGAAGGAGAGTCTGTCATGGCTGGAGATTCCGGAAGGCGTAACGGTAACGGTGAATTTCAATAGCGGTAATTGGCGGGTCATCGCTGATGCCGAGCAGGTGGGCCGTGCTCTTACCAATATAATTGCCAATGCGGTCCAGGCGATGGACGGCAGGGGAGACCTGAAGATAAGTACCGGTATCGAAGATGAGCTAGCCTGGATTAAATTCGAGGATAGCGGCTGTGGCATACCGGAGGAAAATATGGCAAGGATATTTGAGCCACTGTTCACTACCAAAGCGAAGGGAATCGGACTTGGCCTTCCCATAACCAAAAAGCTCATTGAGCAGAACCGGGGACACATTGAGGTGACCAGTCAATTGGGTCGGGGAACAACCTTCACGGTGAGGTTACCCATTCAGAAAGAGAGGCAGGCTGAATATGAACGAGCCGACGCGAATACTTGTGGTTGATGATAATGAGGACCTGCGCCATACATTTTCGCTTGTGCTGAAACGGAACGGTTATCATGTTGACACGGCGGAGGACGGCGTTTCTGCCGTAGATAAATTTAAAGCGCAGCATTTTGATGTTGCCCTGATGGACATTATCATGCCCCGTATGAATGGGGTGGAGGCATTTAAGCAGATCAAAGAGATTAGCCCCGGCGTAAAAGTGATACTGATGACTGCCTATTCCGAAGATGCGCTGGTTAAGATAGCCCTCGGCGAGGGCGCTCGCTGCGTCGTTCACAAGCCGCTGAGGGTTGACCATATAATGGAACTGATTAGACAGGCTGCGTTCAGCCACTTGATCCTTATCATTGATGACGATGAAGATATACGCTGCACCCTGGCCAGAGCACTTGAGGGTGAGGGATACCGGGTGCTGACGGCAAGAAGCGGCGAAGAAGCCCTGAGAACAGCCCGGCAAAACGCCTGCCACATAGCCTTTATCGATATTAAACTGCCGCTTATGAACGGATTGGAAACCTATCTCAGGTTAAAGGAAGTCAACCCAGGACTACTGGCTATCATGATGACCGGTTACCGGGAAGAAGTGGACTATCTTATTGAGCAGGCTTTGGCGGCTTCGGCACATGCCTGCCTGTATAAGCCATTTGACCCCGTAGAAGCACTGGGTGTGCTCACCCAGCTGGATGAAAAGTCGAAAGGTGGTGAAGGAAGAGATGGGTAACCGGGAAAGCATACTGGTGGTTGATGATGACCTCGATTTCCTTAAGGTCATCAGGCATATCCTGGAGGCACGGGGTTACCGGGTAGCAACCGCCTCGTCAGCCAGCGAGGCGATATCACTGGCCAGGAAGCGTTTTTACCATGTAGCCGTCCTCGATATCAGCCTGCCTGATACCGACGGTACCGAACTGCTCTCGGCGCTCCTTGATATCCACCCGGATATAACCGCCATAATGCTGACCGGATATTCTTCTCTCCAGAATGCCATGCAATCGTTGAATCGGGGTGCCTTTGCCTATCTGGAAAAACCCCTGGACCCGGAGCACCTGTTATCAGTCATTAATCGCGGGCTGGAAAAGCAGCGGCTGGTCGTGGAAAATAGACGACTGATAGGGGATATGGAGCAGCATAACCGTGAAATAAGTGTTCTGCTGGCAGTGTCTCAGGCGGTGTCTCAATCTCTTGACCTGGGGCAAATTATCGATTCGGCATTAGCCAGGGTTATCGATGCCACGCCGGCCGGTGCTGCCTGGGTGCAACTCGTCGAGGATGGCCGATTGGTACTGAATGGTCACCGTGGCTTGACCGAGGAAATGGCGGCGGCACTAAACATCACTGCCGTTAATGAGGGAGTCCTGGACCAGATTAGCCGGCAGGGCATTCCGTTGACCCTCAGCCGGGCGGCAATGTATAGCCAGCCGACTCTGGTTCCTCTCGCCGAAGACGGCTATCAGTCATGTGTGGGTATACCGCTGACTATTGCCGGCGAGCACATTGGGGTTCTAGGGGTGGCTGCTCGCAATTATCCTTCATTTTCAAAGACAGAGCTCAATTTACTTGCCGCCATTGGCAGAGAGTTGTCTATTGCGGTGCAAAACGCGCGGCTCTACGAAGAGGCATCAAGTGCCCGGGCGCTCCGGGAGCTGGACGCAATGAGGACCGAATTTTTAGCCACTGTTTCCCATGAGCTGCGCAGTCCCCTGGCGGTAATCAAAGGCTCAGCCAGTAGCCTGCTTCAGCCGGATGTACGCTTTGACGAGAAAACCTGGCGTGAGTTCCTGGAGAGTATTGACAAGGATGCTGATACCCTCAGCCGGCTGGTGGAGGAACTTTTGATGATGTCTCGCCTTGAGGCTGGTGCGCTGGAAATAAAGCGAGAATGGTGTCAGCCGGCAGCGATGGTGGAACCGGTTCGGGATAGACTGAAAAAATTGGCACCGAAGCACAAGCTGGGGATTGATATTCCCCGTGATTTGCCCCGGATTAATGTTGACGGGGGGCGCATCGGGGAGGTACTTACCAACCTGGTCGAGAATGCGGTTAAGTATTCCGGGGAAGATAGCCCGATTACGGTTACTGCCAGTGGCAATGGCAGCGAAGTGACCTTCAGTGTAGCTGACCGGGGAAGGGGAATTCCGGAGGAACTACATCAGAAGGTATTTAACCGCTTTTTTCAGGTGGATAGCGATAAGGATGGCAGAGGGAGGGGGACCGGACTGGGGCTTGCCATCTGCCGTGGCATAATCGATGCCCACGGTGGCAGAATGTGGGTGGAGAGTAAACCGGGCAGCGGAGCTATCTTCAAATTCAGCTTGCCGACTGGCGGGGGTGAGGAACGGTGAATAAAACACATATACTCGTCGTTGATGATGACGCGGCTATGGTGCGGCTGCTCCGCGCCAACCTGGTTGCCAGGAGCTACCGGGTTACTACCGCGATGGATGGTGAGGAAGCGCTGCGGGCAATGGAGAAGGATTTGGTTGACCTCGTTATACTGGACCTCATGATGCCCAAGATAGACGGGGAAGCAGTGTGCCGTCGCCTCAGGGAGTGGTCGAATATTCCGGTGATAGTATTGAGCGCCCGGGGAGATGAGAAGAGCAAGGTCAGGTGTCTGGATCTGGGTGCTGACGACTACCTTACCAAGCCTTTCGGGATAGCCGAGTTCATGGCGAGAGTGAAAACTGCGCTGCGTCACGGGGATGCCGCGAGGGTAGTCCCGGCGCCGCCCAGCTTTGTCTGTGGAGAAATGGAAATCAATTTTGCCATGAGGCGGGTAACTGTCGGCGGTAAAGAGGTGGCGCTGACCCCTACCGAGTTCTCCCTGTTGCGGCAGCTTGTCGTCAATGCCGACAAAGTTCTTACTCATGGCATGCTGCTGCAAAGTGTATGGGGGAATGAATACGGTTCGGAAAAGGAATATTTGCGCGTCTTTGTCAGCCGGTTACGCAGTAAACTGGACCCTGACGTGAGCAGTCCTCGATACATCCACACCGTTCTGGGTGTTGGCTATTGTTTTGCCACGGATGCATAGACCATAAAGACAGGTTTATGCCCATAGAGGGCCAGCCCTTTCCATTATGATTATGCCGTTTACAGGCAGTGCGTTTGTGGATGACTGTGGCTAGCCTTCAAGTGCCTCAATAACGGTGTCAGTCCCCGTCCGGCACAACTGTATCCCACTCTATTTCAATATATTATCACTGTATTGCTTATGTTTGAAAGTAACTTTTGGTGTTAAATTGCTGCTATTGACAATAAGGAAAAATGATATTAGAATAACCCTATAAGCACTAAATATGTACTTCTAGGGACAATTAACTTTGTTGTTGTGTTGAAGGAGGGGAATTATGTTTGCCAGCCTTATCGTAGCCCAAGTGAGGACAAAAAAGAGCAATGAAGTGGTCAGGTTTTTCGAGGATAGTGTTATTCCGGCGGGCAAAACGCAGCTGGGCTTTCGCGGGGCATATCTCTTTATTGACCGTAGAACCGGCAAAGCTGCCTCTATTGCGCTATGGGATAGGCGGCAGGACGCTGTTGCCGTAGAGCGAAACGGTTTCTATCAGCAACAGGTGGACAAGATTACCGATTTATTTACCGTGGCGCCGGTTCGCGAGGTGTATGAGGTTATTTTGAAAACCTTGTTCCGCAGGGGGCGCAATTCATTACTGATTTAACCTCGTTATGAAAATCA
>CAYXWH010000049.1:0-6971 GCA_964468755.1 uncultured Dehalococcoidaceae bacterium | reverse complement strand
ACAGGCTATATAAAAAATATACGCGGCTGGTTCAGTATTGTCGTATCATTCTCCCTGGCAAGCCACATAGGTTACTAGCGGGCACCAAGGGGGTGAGGCCATTGTTCCCGGGCGGTGGTACCTCACCCCCATTGATTATGTTATTTATATCCGGATAATCGCCAAACTGTCTTACTCGTAGGGAATAGGGAATATCGGCTCGTGGGTAGCGGGTACGAACTCATGTTTGGAGATGACTACGGGATATTCCCATACCCATGGCTCGTCAGTCTTCATCCACTGTCCCATGAAGACCGGCGTACCGCTAAAGTGTGTCCCCGGGTCAAACACCACGCGGTGGAAGATGGTATGCAGGTCGGTGTCCGCCAGAGCATTATTCACCTGCTCTCCGTCAAAAGTGCCTGCCCGTTCGATGGCATCCAGCAGGACCTGGACGGTAACATAGCCGTCGGAGATATTGCGGTTCAGTGGCATACCGGTCTCTTCAGTCCATCGTGCCGCGAGCGATTCCGGGGTGGTGTCGCCGATGCCGGGGGAATCTTTATACGCCGGGTCCCACTTGATTTCGGTGCAGACGGCCAGCGGCAAGTCGCCGCCCCAGGCAGCTATATCCGTGTAGAACTGGGCGGCTCTGGCTACAGAAACCATCTTGGGCTTGAAGTTCAACTCATGGCATTGCCGCCACAGTGTCCCAAAATGAGCGCCGGGACAGTTCCCCCAGAGTATTTCCACATCATTCTTCATCCATGTTTTTATAATGGCGGTGTAGTCCGTGGTTTCCAGCGGAAACAGGCCTACGTCACTTTCCACGCCAACGACCTCATATCCCCATTCCTTTAATAGTGGGGGAAATGACCGGTACCAGCCGATGCCGTCGGGGTCATCTGATGCGAAGACCCCCATCTTTTTATTGGTCTGGTCGCCGAACCTGTCCAGCATTCCCTTCCAGGCATCCATAATGGTATATCCCGGCTTACCGGCTCGGTAATCTCCGGGTGGAGGCGGCATGGCGATACGGAAACCAACGAACCAGGTATAGGGCCAGGGTGGCGTCACTTCCGACCGCCGGGCCAGCCAGGGCTCCAAGGGTCCTCCGCCCATGATGTTGGGAATTTTATACTGGTCAGCCAGAGTGGACTCACGAATCGGTGCCGGTAGCGAGTCGGAGACGAGGAAATGTACATTGTCGCGGAGAATGAGGTCTTCGGCAAGGCTTCCCCTCTTGGTAAGCTCACTCTCGCAGTCGACTACTATAGCCCGCACCGGCACTCTGGTATCGTACTCGCTCAGGTAGACACCGCCCAGTTTGTTGATGTCCTCCACGGCCGCTTCAATCCCAAAGGCATTGCCGGTCCCGAAAGCGGCTAACATGCCGGTTAGTGACCCGCTATAGCCTATGCGAATTTCATCCGGCGCTGCTGGGGCTGGTTCCGGTGCTGGAGCCGGTGATGGAGCTGGTGATGGAGAAGGGGCCGGTTCAGCGCAGCCGCTGGCGACCAGTCCAATCATCACTACTATCAGCAGTGAGATTAAAAACAACTTTTTCATTGTCGCTTTCTCCTTACCTTGATATACCGGGTTTTAACTGTATTATTGGCTATATGAATATAGGCATCACCTCGCTTTTTATGCTATTTTACTGTACGGATTCAGTCCATGGCAGTCACTTTCAGACAGGTGCTTTAGCGGTGTTTCTGGCGGCGATAATACCCTGGGTCATTGCTGCCGAAGTAAGCACGCATAGCAGATATGTTTTGGTGCTGAGGCCGCCGGTAACTTCGCCGGCAGCGTAGAGTCCCGGAATGACCTCGCCATACTGGTTGACTACCTGGGCGCTGCCGTTTATCCTGAGTCCTCCTTTGAGTGAAGTTATCGAGGTTTTGCATTTTACGGTAAAAAACGGGGGCTTATCTATTTTAATAAGGGGACGCTCCTGTCCCAGCTGGAACCTTCTGCCGAACACGGTATCGTAGCCGGGGCTATCTATATCGCCGTTATATTTATCGACGGTTTCGGTGAGCCCCCGGACATCTATACCGGCAATGTTAGCCAGTTCTTCAATGGTGCTGGCTTTATATTGTTTGCAATTTTCCACGGTCTTCAGTAACTTTTCGTGGACCTTGCCGATTGACTTCTTGATATCATCATTAAAGACCACCCAGTAGACTCCGCCCGGCTGCTTCATGCCGGCGCCGGTCATCGGGCCATAGAAGGATTCCGAGGATGACTCATCATGAAACCGTTTCCCGTGGACATTGACCATGATGCCACCCCAGTCAACTGCCGGCAGCGCGCTGGAATGTGTCTCGACACAGACAGGCCAGGAAGGAGCCACGGCGACACCGATATCCCTGGTGGCGGCTCCCATAGCCAGCCCCATCCTGAGGCCATCACCGAGGTGTCCGGCCGGCATCTTCGGAATGCAGTCGACCATTTCCGGTGCGTATTCGGCAAGCATTTCGCGGTTTCGCCCGAAACCTCCGGTGGTTAGAATCACCGCCTTTTTTGCCTTGAAGTTCCTGGTCTCATCTTTCACGCTCACCTTGAGCCCGATAACCCGGCCGGTTGGCGGATCGGTGATTAACCTGGTGGCTCTATGCCGGAATAGTATTTCCACCCCGCTCCGCCTGGCTCTATTTTCCAGGGCTTTTACTATATCAGCACCATATCCCAGCAGCCAGCCCAGACTCCTGTCTCGACTGTGGCCCGGGAGGGCAAGGATACCCGGCCATTTAATCCCCTCTTCCTTGATGATAGTATAGGCATCAAGCTGGTTATCCGCGTAGGCTCTGGCCAATTCCTGGTCGGCGCCGCTGATATTGACCAGGTCCTGATACAGGATTTCGGGAGAGTCATCGATTCCGGCTGCCTTCTGTTCATCAGTCCCGGCGAAGGCGACGCCTCCGAACGCCATATTCAGGCTGCCGCCGCAGGCCGGTCTTACTTCAAGGATAGTCGCCTTGAGACCGGACTCGGCTGCGGTTATTCCCGCCGGTAGCCCGGCAGTCCCGCCGCCAACGATAATGACATCGGCTTCATGGTCCCACTTTCGGGGCACTTCCTTTGCTGGCATTTCTACTCCCCTTTCTTCCGTTTTATTTCAAGGTAAGTTATACCTGTTGCCAGGCAGTCTCTTTAGCCGCGTTTCTGGCGGCGATGATACCGAAGGTCATGGCTGCCGAGCTCATGACACCCGACAGGTATGACTTGCCGTGGAGTCCGCCGCTGACCTCGCCGGCAGCGTAGAGGCTTGGGATTACTTCGGCATACTGATTGACTACCTGGGCGCTGCCGTTTGTCTTCAAGCCTCCCTTGAGAGAAGTCGTCGAGGTGGCGCATTTGATGGCATAGAATGGCGGTGTCGCTATTTTCAGCAGTTGCCGTTCGCGTCCGAACTGGAACCTTCTCCCCAGTACAGTATCGTAGCCAACGCTGTCTATATCGCCATTATATTTATCGATGGTTTCGGTAAGCCCTTGGGCATCAATACCGGCGCTCTTCGCCAGCTCTGAGATAGTATTTTCTTTATACTGCTTGCAATCTTCTATATAGGCTACCTGTGATTTTTCTGGATTGCGCTTCATCTGCTCAATGATAGTATCGTCGTACACTATCCAGTAGACCCCACCCGGCTGCTTCATGCCGGCGCCGGTCAGCGAGCCGTAAAAACCATTAGAGCAGGACTCCTCATAAAATCGTTTGCCACCACCGCTGACTGCGATGCTTCCCCAGAACAGCGCCTGTATCGGGTTGGCATGCGTCTCAACGCACACGGGCAGAGAAGGGGTTACCGCCGCGCCTATATCTTTGGTGGCTGCCCCCAACGCCATCCCCATCCTGAGTCCGTCGCCAAGGTGGGTAGCCGGCATTATGGGAACGGCATTCGACATATCGGGGGCGTACTCGGTAATCATCTCACGGTTGTACCCGAACCCTCCGGTAGCCAGAATCACCGCCTTGCTTGCCTTAAAATTCCTGGCCTCATCGTTGACGCTGACCTTGAGGCCGATAACCCGGCCGGTTGGCGGGTCGTTGATTAACCTGGTGGCCCTATGCCGGAATAGTATTTCCACTCCGGCCCTTTTGGCTCGCTCTTCCAGTGCCTGAATTATCCGGGGTCCCATACCGATGAGCCAGGCAATAGCACGGTCCCGGCTGTGGCCCGGAAACTGGATGACACCGGGGAACCGGATGCCGACTTCCCTTAACATGCGATACGCGTCAAGCTGGTTATCGGTATACGCCCTGGCTATTTCCGGGTCAGCGCCGCTGAAGTTTACCAGGTCCTGATAGAAGATTTCCGGTGAGTCATCAATTCCGGCTGCCTGCTGCTCATCACTGCCGGCAATGGCAAAGTCGCCTATACCGATAGCAAAGCTGCCGCCGCAGGCTGTGCCTGCCTCAAGGAGGGTTGTCTTTAGGCCAGCCTCCGCAGCCACTATGGCTGCCGGGATTCCGGCGGCGCCGCCGCCAACGATGATAACATCGGCTTCATGGTCCCATTTCGTTGGTACTGTTGTTGACATGTTTCTCCCTTCTATAGCTGGTTGCCGGGATATTTTACTTATTGCCAGGCAGGTTCTTTGACGGCATTTCTACCGGCGATAATGCCGAACGTCATTGCCGCGGAACTCATTACGCCCAGCAGGTAGGTTCTGGTATGGAGACCGCCGGTAACCTCGCCGGCGGCATAGAGTCCGGGGATAATTTCGCCGTACTGGTTGACTACCTGGGCGCGACCGTTTATCTTGAGGCCACCCTTGAGAGAGGTTATCGAAGTCACGCATTTGATGGCATAGAACGGGGGACGATCTATTCTAACCAGGGGGCGCTCCTTCCCCAGCTGGAATTTTCTGCCGAATACGGTGTCATACCCGGCACTGTCTATGTCACGGTTATATTTGTCTATGGTTTCGGTGAGTCCCCGGGCATCAATACCGGCGCTGTTCGCCAGCGCTTCAATGGTGGTGGCTTCATGCTTTTTGCACCGTTCAATATCCGCAAATTCCACTTCAGTGCTATGGCGTTTCATCTCCTCGAGTGCCCGCTGGTCATAGACTACCCAGTAGAACCCGCCCGGCTGCTTCATGCCGGCTTTTGCCATCGGGCCGTAGAACCCTTCCGAGCATGACTCATCATGGAATCGTTTCCCGTGGACATTGACCAGAATGCCACCCCAGAAGAGCGCCCGTAATGCATTGGAGTGGGTCTCAATACAGACCGGCCAGGAGGGAGCTACCGCAGAGCCGAGGTCTTTGGTCGCCGCCCCCACTGCCAGCCCCATCCTGAGGCCATCACCGAGGTGTGCCGTCGGCATCTTCGGAATGCAGTCGACCATTTCCGGGGCGTATTCGGCAAGCATTTCGCGGTTTCGCCCGAACCCTCCGCTAGCCAGAACCACCGCCTTTTTTGCTTTGAAGTTCCGGGTCTCATCCTTGACGCTGACCTTGAGACCGATAATCCGACCGGTTGACGGGTGGGTGATGAGCCGGGTAGCCCGGTGCCTGGTGAGTATTTCCACGCCTGCCGAATGTGCCCTGTCTTCCAGAGCTTTCACCATCTGAGAACCGAAGCCGCTGGACTTCAGGCCCCGGGGGCGGCTGTGGCCGGGAAGGGTGTTTACATTCGGCCATTGGATGCCCTGACTCTTAAGCAGGTTATACGAGTCAAGCTGGTTATCCACATACACCCTGGCTATTTCCGGGTCAGCACCGCAGAGGTCCATCAAGTCCCGGTAGAAGATTTCCGGTGAGTCATTGATTCCGGCGGCTTGCTGCTCATCGCTGCCGGCAATGGCAACATCTCCGGCAACCATATGAAAGCTGCCGCCGCACGCGGGTGATGACTCCAGGATGGTGGCGTGCAGCCCTGCCTCGGCAATGGTTATACCCGCCGGCAGCCCGGCGGTCCCACCACCGGCGATAATGACATCGGCTTCATGGTCCCACTTTCCGGGTATTTCTGTGGTTGACATGTTCCTCCCTTTATTTTAGTTGGCAGACTTGCTGTTGAAACACCTTTCTATTTTGCAATGTCTGCCGATTATCCTTAGTGGGCTTTGCTTATTTCTCTATTCGGTTATTCTCTTTTTATGGGTGGTGGTGACTGTTGCTACCAGGTAGTGGTACCGCCATCGACGTAGAGTATATGTCCGGTAACGAAATCCGATGCCTTTGACGCCAGAAATACGGTGGGCCCGACAAACTCCTCGGGCAGGGCAAAGCGGCCCATTGGTATGCGGGCGGTTACCATTTTGACAAACTCGGGGTCGGGTTCGGCAAAGGCGGGATTATCGCTCTTGACAAAGGTTGGCGCGATGGCGTTCACCATCACGTTATACTTGGCCCATTCGCAGGCAAGCGTTTTGGTCAACGTGCTGATAGCGCCCTTGCTGGAACAGTAAGCGGCATAACCGTCGGGTAGACCATATGCAGCCCTCACTGAAGAGTGATTGATTATCTTCCCGCTCCGCTGCTTGACCATCTCGCGGCCTACTGTCTTGCAGCAGATGAACGTGCCGCGGATATTGACATCCATCACCTGCTGCCATTCTTCAACAGGAAAATCGGTAGCCGGCTTGCGAATCCGGGTGGTAAAAGAATTTACCAGAATATCGATGCGGGGAAATGCTTCCAGCGCCTGTTTTACCATGTCCGCTACCGATTGTTCCCGGGTGACATCCACAGTAATCGGCAGTGATTTTCTGCCAGTGTTTTGTATCTCACCGGCCACCTGCTCTGCTGTCTCAGGGCTGCTGTCGGCGACGATAACATCGGCGCCATGCCGGGCAAGGCCGATTGCCTGGGCATGCCCGATGATATCAGTCACCCCGACCGCCAGAGCCACTCTACCGGTTAAATCAAACAATTCAGTCATAGTATACCTCCAATACACTCAATTCTATAGCGAATACCGAAACCATCAGTCGAGTGGCAGGTTGAAGAACTCCTTCGGGTTTTCATAGGTGACCT
>CAYXWH010000048.1:0-14301 GCA_964468755.1 uncultured Dehalococcoidaceae bacterium | reverse complement strand
CTGGTGGAAACTCAGTTCAGTGGAAAAAAGGTGGCGTATTCGGTTGTGGGTATCGGTATCAACGTGAGACTGCGCCCGGCTGATTATCCGGACTTGCAGTACCCGGCTACCAGCCTGGTCACTGAACTGGGAAGACCGGTATCGCGCCCGGACTTGCTCAGGTACCTGTTTAGTGAATTCGAAAGTCTTTATTGTTCCCTGCCGCTGGCAGACTCGATTGTGGAGGAGTGGCGTGGTCGACTGGTTATGCTGGGCAGGAATATCCGGGTTGGGCAGGGGGACCGGTTGCTGGAAGGCATTGCCGAGTCAGTAGCCAGTGACGGCAGCCTGTTGCTGCGCCTGCCTGACGGCAACTGCACCAGGATTGTCGCCGGCGATGTGACCCTGATATGGACCTGAAAACTGCGCCTGGCGGAATGATAAAGGGGCAGCCGGTAATGGCTGCCCCTTACTATCTGATTGAAATAATTATTTTCCTTTGTTTTCTGGCGATGGCAAGCTAGGCATAGAGAAAGCTCTGAGGAACTCTATAGGCAGCGGGAAGAGAATGGTGCTGTTTTTCTCGCTGGCTATCTCGGTGAGTGTGGACAGGAAACGGAGTTGTATGGCAGACGGCTCTCTGCCGATAACATGGGCTGCCTGAGCCAGTTTCTCGGAAGCCTGGAGCTCACCCTCGGCATGGATGATTTTAGCCCGGCGCTCTCGTTCCGCCTCAGCCTGGGCAGCCATTGACCGCTTCATTTCCTCGGCAAGCTCAACTTCCTTGATTTCCACGGTGCTGACCTTGACACCCCAGGGGTCGGTATGTTCGTCAATGATTTGCTGTAGCATCTGGTTTAGCTTTTCCCGTTGTGTTAGCAGTTCATCAAGCTCGGACTGACCCAGTACATTTCTCAGGGTTGTCTGGGATATCTGTGAGGTCGCCCTGATGTGGTCCAGCACCTTGACTACCGAGGCTTCCGGGTCAACCACCCGGAAATAGATGACTGCGTTCACCCGGACGGTGACATTATCCTTGGTGATGACTTCCTGTGACGGTACGTCCATGGTAACCACGCGCAGGTCGACCTTGACCATGCGGTCGATAAAGGGAATGATGAGAAATAGCCCAGGTCCTTTGGCACCGACCAACCGGCCCAGACGGAAGATGACCCCGCGCTCGTACTCACTGACAATCTTGACCGCCATAATAATGATAATGAAGGCAACGACGACGATGACGCCAATGACAATTGGATTCATTTTTTACCCCCCTTATTGTTTCTTACTTACCCGTAGTTTCAGACCTTCCACTCTCTGGACAACTACTTCTTCTTCTGCCTCTGCCCGGCCCTTTTCCAGCATTGCTGTCCAGCGTTCACCTTCAATGAGGACAACTCCCTTGGGCTCCAAGGCTATCTCAACTATTGCCGTTTTGCCAACCAGGTCTTCTCTACCTACTGCTACCTGTTTTTGGTGGGCACGGATGCCGCGGTTTATTACCAAGACAATAAAGGCAATAACGATAATTACAACAATGATAATCCATATAGGTGATAACGTCAACGTACTACCTCGACACCATAAAGTTTCATCTCTTGACCTCCTTATTGCTCTTGGTTACATACAATGTTAAACCATCGACCTTGGTGATAATCACCTCCTCTCCCGGTTCTACACGGCCCTCGCCTGAAATTGCTGTCCAGCGTTCTCCTTTGATGAAGACGGTGCCCTCAGGATTCAGGGCTACTTTCACCAGGGCTTTCTTCCCTATCAACTCTTCGCGACCGGTTCTCGCCTGCCTTCGGTGGGCGCGTACCGCCCGTTGTATCACAAAGGCAAATACGGCAGCAATAATAATGGTTACCGCGGCAATAAGCCAGGGATCTACTTGGAACACCGGAGAAGCCCCCTTGAATAGAATTAGGGAGCCAATAACCAGCGCGGTTATGCCCCCTGCGGTAAATAGGCCAAACGTGGTGGTAAATACTTCGGCTACGAACAGGCCAAAGGCAAGTACGATGAGTAAAATCCCGGCCAGGTTTACCGGAAGCTGGCCCAGTGAATAGAAAGCCAGTATTCCGCAGATGCCGCCAACCACGCCGGGGAAGATAAGCCCGGGATTGAAGATTTCCGCCATGATGCCGAGTGTAGCCAGACTGAGCAGCAGGTAAGCGATATTGGGGTCGGCAATGGTGTACAGGAAATTTTCAATCGTCTTCATTTCAATGCGGTTGATGACGGCGCCCTCCGTATCCAGGGTCACCGTCTGGTCGCCGAGCAGGATGACCTCGCGCCCGTCCAGTTGCTTAACCAGCATGGTAACGTCAGGAGCAATCAGGTCAATAACGTTCAGTTCCAGAGCCTCCTGCTCGGTGACGGAGGTCCCTTCTCTCACCGCCCGCTCTGCCAGGTCGGCATTACGCCCGTGCGACTCGGCAAGGCTTCGTGCATAGGCAACGGCATCATTAATGACCTTGTTTTTCATTTCATCGGACATCTGGGCTTCACCCTCAGTGCCAATGGCTACCGGTGTAGCGGCACCGGTGGCGGTATTAGGTGCCATCACGGCAACATGGGACGAGATGAGGATGTAGAAACCGGCGGAAGCAGCCCTGGCGCCGGATGGAGAGACATAGACGACTACCGGGATCCGGGCGTTGACGATTTCCTGTATAATGTCACGCATCGCCGTGTCCAGGCCGCCGGGGGTGTCCAGTTCAATGACTACTGCTTCGGCGCCTTCATCTTCAGCCTGTTCGATACCCCGCTCAATGTAGTCGACCAGCACCGGGTTAATGGTTCCCTTAACGGTAAGGACATCCACCCGGGGAGTCGCTGCTTGCGCCTGCCAGGAGATGACTGCGGCCAGCACCAGACAACCAAATATAAGTGAAAGGCGGATTAATCGCAACATCCGTAATTCCTTTATTGAGTCCGTAACTACCATTCTACTACAGTTTGTCTTCAATTAAAACCGTGAAGTTGAATGAACAGGCAGTTTAGTGTTAGAATTTACGCACCATCAGTAGTGAGATAGGACTATGAAAATCCAGCGATGTAAGGGAACCAGAGATTTGTCTTCGGCGGAAATGCAGGTATTCCGCTTTATTGAAGGGGTATTTCGGGATTGTTGCCTGGGGCGTGGCTTTGAGGAGATTCGGACGCCGACTATTGAGTACCTGAACCTGTTTACCTCGGCAGGCACGCTTACTCCCGGTATGCTGAGCAAGGTATATTCCTTCCTCGACTGGGATGGCTGGAGTGGGGAGAGGGTGGTGCTGCGCCCGGACGGCACCATACCGGTGGCCAGGCTTTATACTGAGCGCCTGGCGGAACGGGGTTTTGCCAGGCTCTTCTACGTCACCAATATTTTTATTTTTGATGAGACAGGGAAGAAAAATCGGGAGCGGTGGCAGGGTGGTGTTGAGCTCATCGGCAAGGGTTCACCGCTGGTGGACACGGAACTCATATCGCTGGCTCTGGAAGTTCTGGGGAAGCTGGGACTCGAAGACCTGGAGCTGCGGCTGTCTCATGCCGGATTGCTAAAGGCACTGCTGGCCGGGCTCGGACTGGGGCCTGATGAACAGACCCGGTTGCTGGACCTGATTCTGGATGGAGATGCCGCGGCACTGGACGGTTTGAAGGCGGAAAGCCGTGAGCTGGGGGGCGCATTGTTACCGTTATTAAACCTTAAAGGGCAGTCGCCCGGTTTCCTGAAGAACCTGAAAGCGCTGGCTGCCGATAATTTCCCTGAGATTGGCCCGCACCTGGACGATTTTATGAAGACGGTGAGCTTTCTGGAGGCAGTGGGTTGTAATTATCAGATTGACCTGGCTTCAGGCGCCGGTTTTGAATACTATACGGGCGTGGTTTTTCAATTTTTCAGGGGTGGGGAACAGATAGGTGGTGGCGGCCGGTATGATGACCTTGTCCGCTCAATGGGTGGTGATGATGTTCCGGCGTCCGGTTTTGCTCTTTACCTAGACCGTTTGATGGCTCTGGTGCGGCCGGAGGCAGTGGTTCCGGCTGCCGCGGGCAAGGTGTTTATCCGTGTCCAGTCTGGAGAGGCGGAAGTAATCAGGGAAGCGTACAGTGTGGCGGACTGCCTCCGCCAACAAGGCTACACGGCGGAAATCGACCTGGGTGGTCGGGAACCAGCCGACCTGCGGTGGTATCTTGATGTCGGCGGTAAGGACGCGCTGTTCACGGTGCAGGATAAACTCACTCGCCGCTTTTTCCCGGCGGAGAATGCCGGTGAAGTTATCGCCTTACTGGAGGAAAAGGGTGCCGACAAAGATAGCCTTGCCTAAGGGCCGCCTGCTGAGGAAGACCGCTGCCTTGCTCCAGAAAGCCGACTGGGGACTGGACGAATACCATTCCAAGCTTAGTTTTTATCACCCGAAGTCGCAAAAATTTCCCGAACTGGGCATCAAGGTATTGCATGAGCGGGACATCCCCATTCAGGTAGCGGTGGGAAATTACGACCTGGGCATTTGCAGTCTGGACTGGCTGGAAGAGCTTATGGTGAAATACCCGAGCAGCGCCCTGGTACGGGTAAACACCCTCCCCTACGGACGGTATGGACTCTATGTGGTTGCCAGCCGGTCGCAGGCGGTGTCGACCGTGGAAGAGGTCAAGGCCTTACCGGGCAAGGTGCGAATAGCCAGTGAGTACCCCAATCTGGCGGAGTCTTTCGCCTTGAAAAATCGGTTGGGCTGGTTTAGCATCTTTCCGGTGTGGGGTGCCGCCGAGGGTTATCCGCCGGAAAATGCCGAACTGGCGCTGGTCTCAGCCAGGACAGCGGCGGAAATCGCCGGCTGGGGCATGGTGCCGGTAAGCAAGGTCCTCGATTCAAACGCCTGTTTGATTGCCAATCGAAACAGCTGGGAGTCCAGTGACCTGGGTGAGGTGGTTCGCTCTATCGGCACACTGGCGTCGATAGCCGGGGAACCCGTGCCCGCACAGGAGACGGCGGTACCGATGGCACCCGGACCTCGTTCCATACCGGAGGTGACTGATGAATCGGTACGACTGGCTTTACCTGACGGGCACCAGCAGCAGCCCACTGTCAAACTACTGGACAGGGCCGGTATTCGACTCGACGATTACCCTTCGGAAACGGGGAATCGCCGACCGTCCATAAATGTTGATGGGGTGAGCGTCAAGGTAATCAGGCCCCAGGACATGCCGTTGCAGGTAGCCAACGGCAATTTCGACCTGGCAATTACCGGCCGGGACTGGCTGGCGGAGCACCTTTACCAGTTTCCATCCAGCCCGGTAAACAAGCTGCTGGACCTGGGATTCGGCAAGGTGAGGATGGTGGCGGTGGTGAGCCAGCAGCTTGCGGTGGATGATGCTATCGGCTTGCGGAAGCTCAGTGGTCAATGGGCGGTACCGCTCAGAATTGCTTCGGAGTATATCCACATCGCTGACAAGTATGCCCGGGACAAACACCTCGGACGATACCGGGTAATTCCCACCTGGGGCGCCACCGAGGCTTTTCTGCCGGAGGATGCTGATGTTCTTATCGAGAATACGGAAACCGGCCGCACTATAGCCAGGCATAACCTCAAGATAATCGATACCATTTTTGAATCGACGGCTTGCCTGATAGGCAACACCGGCACTGCCATGAACACCGTCAAGAGGCAACGGATAGACACTATCGTGGAGAGGCTGCGTACGGCAACGGAGGAGGCATAAGCTGAGAATCATCAAGGGTTTTACATCAGCCAGACCAGTACTGTCGCGAAAAATTACCACTGATTCCTACCCGGTATCACCGGCGCTGAAAGAACGTTTGCTGGCACTGTTTGGCACTGATGACCCGGAGCAGGCGGTGCGGTTGATTATTGATGAAGTAAGGCGGGGTGGAGATGCTGCCCTGATTGAGCTTACGCGGAAGATTGACGGCGTCAAGCTGGCTTCGCTGGAAGTGAGTAAAAAAGAAGTTGCCGGCGCCTATCAGCAGGTCGATGGTGAACTGGTCGATGCGCTCAAGCTGGCGGCGGAACGGATACGTTGCTTTCATCAGGCTCAAAAGGAATGTATATGGCACGAAGTGGCTCAGGAGGGCATGACCCAGCTCATACGGCCGTTGACGCGGGTTGGTGTCTATGCGCCCGGGGGCACCGCGCCATACCCGTCAAGCCTGTTGATGACGGCGGTACCGGCGAGCGTTGCCGGCGTAAACGAGATAGTCATGGTGACGCCGCCAAAGCCGGGCGGAGCCATTCCAGCGGTTATGCTGGTGGCTGCCGATATCGCCGGGATTGACCGCATGTATGCGGTCGGTGGCGCCCAGGCGGTTGCCGCTCTGGCTTACGGCACTGAGACCGTACCGGCGGTGGACAAGATTTGCGGCCCGGGAAATATCTTTGTCACCCTTGCCAAGAAGCTGGTCTGTGGGGTGGTGGGTATTGACGGACTGCGGGGACCCAGCGAGGTACTGATTATTGCCGGGGAAGCGGCCAGCCCCGAGCTTTGTGCGGCTGACCTGCTGGCCCAGGCGGAGCATGACCCCCTGGCCCAGTCTGTTCTGGTGACCACTTCAACACGCTTTGCTGACGAAGTGAATCGGGAACTGGGCCGGCAGATGGAAGAACTGTCGCGCCGGCAGATAGTGGAACAATCGCTCAATAGCGGGATAATCGCCGTGGTGTCCAGCCTGGACGAGGCTATTGAGCTGGCTAACCTCTATGCCCCGGAGCACCTGCTGCTGATGGTGGCTGAAGCTGATGACTATCTTGATAAAGTGGTCAATGCCGGCTGTATTGTGGCGGGCAGCAAAGCCACTGTGGTCCTCGGCGACTACGTGGAGGGGCCGAGCCATGCTTTGCCCACCGGGGGGACAGCGCGGTTCAGCTCGCCGCTCACGGTAGCTGATTTCATCAAGTTCATCAACGTGGTCACCGTAGATGACGATGGTCTGCGCAAACTCGGTCCGGCGGCGGTGACTATCGCCAGGGCTGAGGGGCTGGATGCTCATGCCCGTTCGGTGGAGCGGCGCCTCAGGGACTGATTAGTCCGTTAATTTCACACAGCGGTAAATCCAAATTTATTTTTCTGTACGGCTATGGTTATGGTACCATGGTAATGAGGGGGCTAAACAATGTTGAGTGAGCGAGAGAGCGTTGATATAGCCGATTTGCTGCAGGAAATAGAGGCTGATGTTGTCGGGATAGCCAGGTTATCCGATTTCAAAGGGAGCAAGCTCGAGGAGACTGCCTTGAGGTTGCTCCCCGAGGCGCGCTCGGTCGTTGTTTTCGGTATGGAAGTCTACCCGGAAATTCTTGACCTTGCCTCACCGGAGACAGTGATGGGGGCAGCGTCACTCAACGATTTGCTGGTCAGTAATGCTGACTTTATCAATGGCCGTCTGACCAAGGCAGCTTACGATGTTGCCCGGGCTTCCCGTAATCTTGGGTTGAAAGCGTTACCGTTGCCAGCGACAGGCTGTCCGCTGGATTCCAGATTTCTGGGGTCGGTATTTTCCTACAAGCATGCCGGCGAGGCGGCGGGAGTGGGCAAAATTGGCTGGAATAGCATGCTGATTACCCCCGACTTCGGGCCAAGGGTCCGGCTTGCCTGTTGTCTCACCGAAGCGGAGCTGCAACCGGTTAACGGCCAGATAACCGGCGGGTGCAATGGTTGTGGTCTTTGTATTGATGTCTGTCCGGTAAGGGCTTTGTCAATGCCGCCGGATGGTGAGCCATACATTATCAACAAGTTTGCCTGCAGTACTTACTATAGCGCCGCCGGCGGCTGCTCGGAATGCGTTCGGGTTTGCCCGATAGGCAGGTAACCATAGCGGGCGAATCGGCTCTTCCTGAGACATATTATTGACATAATCTGCAAATTTAGTCTGTCGGGTACATCCCCATCCCCGGTGCTGCGTTGCTCTTTGACATAAATGCGTGTTAAAATGCATCGTTATTCGGGATTGGAGAGGTATTCTTTTGTCAGGCTCACCGGAAAATATTTCAGAAATAGTGGAGTTGATACGGCCGGAGATAAAGGAGCTCAGCGGCTACTCGGCGCATACTTCACCGGATACGCTTAAGGGGAAGATTGCTACCCGGAATATTATCAAGCTTGACGCCAACGAGAACCCCTATGGCTGTTCACCGCGGGTGCTGCAGGCACTGGCTGATTGTGATAAATGGTATACCTATCCGGATGCCGGGCAGACCAGGCTTCGCCGGCAGTTGCAGGAGTATACCGGTGTTGACGCGGAATGCATTGTAGCCGCTACCGGTAGCGGCGAGCTCCTCGATGATATTCTGTGTCTCTTCCTGGAGCCGGGCGACGAGGTGATTAACTGCATACCCACCTTTGACCTGTACCGGATGCGGACGCTGGTAAACGGTGGGAGACCGGTAGCCATACCCCGCAGTGATGGTTTTGCTGTTGATGTCGGGGCGGTAAAGGCAGCCATAACCCCGAAGACCAAAATGATAGTCCTGTCGAACCCGAATAACCCGACGGGTAACGCTACCCCTGAGGAAGCTATTCTGGAGCTGGCGGATACCGGGGTGCCCCTGCTGATTGACGAAGCGTACTGTGAATTCAGCGGGGCTACGGTGGTTCCGCTGGTAGCCCGGTACCGGAATATAATGGTGCTGCGTACTTTCAGCAAGTGGGCGGGACTGGCCGGTCTGAGGATTGGCTACGGTATTTTTTCGCCGCCGATAGCCGGTTACCTGCGCAAAATCAAGCTCCCCTATAATGTCAATATGGCGGCGCTGGTGGCGGTGGAGGAGTCTCTGAAGGATAGAGACTACCTTATGGACCGGGTAAGGGCGATAGTTGACGAGCGGGAAAGAATGTTCGACGCCTTGAGCCGGCTGGAGTGGTTGCAGCCGTTCCCGTCACAGGCAAACTATATTTTTTGCGCGGTTCTTAAGGGCAGTGCCCGCGAACTGCACCGGAAACTGGAGGCAATGGGGATACTGGTTCGCTACTTTGACCAGCCGCTGCTACAGAACAGCATCCGTATCAGTGTGGGCAAAGCGGAGCATACCGATGCCGTGTTAAACGCACTCCAGAGATTGGAGGGAGAGATAAATGGCTAGTCGCACAGGTTCCGTCACACGGAAAACGAAAGAGACCAATATTATACTGGAGCTCAATGTTGATGGGGTCGGGAAATGGGAGATAAGTACCGGCATCAACTTGTTTGACCATCTGCTGTCCCATGTCGCCCAGCACGGTTTATTTGACATAAAGTTAGCAGCCAAGGGAGATGACCAGCACCATCTGGTTGAGGATGTGGCTATTTGCCTGGGGAAAGCCCTCGGAGAAGCCCTCGGCGAAAAGCGGGGTATTGTCCGCATGGCTGATGCCTGGGTACCAATGGATGATGCGCTGGCCATGGTGGCGGTGGATATCAGCGGGCGGGGCTACGCGGTGCTCGACCTGAGCTTCGCCGAAAATGATATGTTTGGCTTTCCCACTGACCTTGTCCGCCATTTCCTGGAATCGCTCGCCGCTGAAGCCAGGCTTAACCTTCATGCCAGGGTCGTCTACGGCACTAATGACCACCACAAGGCTGAGGCGGTATTCAAGGCTCTGGGCCGGGCCCTGGATAGAGCCACCAGGATTGACGAGCGGATTGGCGGCGAGTTGCCCAGCACCAAGAATTTACTGGAGCGCTAGAGGACGAGGCTTTCCAGAGCCAGTTTCCGACCGGTTATCCGCTCGTAGCCCTTCAGGTATCGCTCGGTGGTAGTCGTGATGACGTCGGGCGGAAGATCCGGGGCCGGTGGCTCCTTGTTCCAGCCGGAAGCAACCAGCCAGTCGCGCACCGGCTGCTTATCAAAGCTGGGTTGAGGGTGACCGGCTTCATACTGGTAGGCGTCCCAGAGGCGTGATGAATCAGGGGTGAGCAGCTCATCAATCAGAATAAGCTTTTTTTCGTCTAGTCCGAACTCAAACTTGGTATCGGCAATGATAATACCCCGGTTCCGGGCGTAATTGCGGGCAAACTGGTAAATAGCCAGGCTCTTTTCTTCCATTTCCTCGGCAATTTTTTCACCCACCAATTTCTTAATCTCATCCATGGTGATAGGCAGGTCATGGCCGGTATCTGCCTTGGTAGTGGGGGTAAAAAGTGGTTCGTGTAGTTCCTGACTTTCTATCAAACCTCTCGGTTGACGTATGCCGGAGATAGTGCCATTTTGCTGGTATTCCGCCCAGGCGGAGCCTGCCAGGTAGCCACGCACTATGCATTCGACCGGGATGCGTTTCACCTTTTTAACCACCATAGAGCGTCTGGTGAGATAGGCGGGGCAGGTGAAACTGCTCTCTGGCGGGAGGTAGGAATCAAGGCAGTGGCTGGCATCCACTGCTTCCAGGAAATGGTTGGGGACTATTTCGGTAGTATGCCGGAACCAGAAAATGGAGAGCTGGTTTAACACCCGGCCTTTCTTGGGTATACCGCTGGAGAGGGTCACATCAAAGGCGGAAATACGATCGGTAGCGATGATAAGTAGCTGATTGCCAAGATCATAGGTATCACGCACCTTGCCCCGGTAGAACGGCGGTAGCGATAGGTCTGCCTTCATTAACACCGATGAATTGAAATAGTGCATCACTTCACCTTATTATGCGTAAATTTCACTGGCCCGGTACGGAGCCAGCTTATATATTACTTTTTACATAATTCCCGGGTTTTTCCCGGCATTTCCCTTCCACTGTGCTCTGGTGAGGCCCACTCTTTGAAAAATTTCGTCGACATAGCGCAGGTAATACTGGTAGTCGAAAATCGGTTCCAGCTCGCTGGCGGGAAGGACCGCAGTGACGTCAGGGTCATTGTTGAGCAGCTTGAGGAAGTTTTTATTACCTTTCCATGATTTCATAGCGTTTCTCTGCACCAGTTCGTACGCTTTCTGTCGGCTTAGCCCTTTATCGATAAGCGCCAGCATTACCCGCTGTGAGAATATCAGTCCCCGGGTAATCTGGAGATTCTTCTGCATCTTCCCGGGATTGACCTGCAGTCCCTTGATTACCTTGGTGAATATACTCAGGCTGTAATCGAGCGCCAGGCAGGAGTCAGGGAGAATAATACGCTCGGCAGAGGAGTGGCTGATGTCACGTTCATGCCAAAGAGCGATGTTCTCCATAGCGGTCAACGCGTAGCCTCTTATCAAACGGGCAATACCGCAGATACGCTCACAGAGTTCGGGATTTCTTTTATGCGGCATTGCCGAGGAGCCGGTCTGGTTAACGCCAAATGGCTCTTCAACCTCGCTTACCTCAGTCCTCTGCAACCCCCGGATGTCGGTGGCAAACTTCTCCAGCGAGCTGGCAATGATAGCCAGCGTGGTGACGAACTGGGCATGACGGTCGCGCTGGAGAACCTGACTGGATACCGGTGCCGGAGTGAGCCTGAGCTTACGGCAAGCTATCGTCTCGACCTCAGGTGGCACGGTGGCATGGGTGCCTACGGCTCCCGATATTTTACCCGCCGCAATGATTTTATTGACCTCAACAAGTCGCTGCAGGTTGCGCCTCATCTCTTCCACCCAGAGCGCCAGTTTCAATCCGAAGGAAGTCGGCTCGGCATGGATACCGTGGGTGCGCCCCATGATAACCGTATACTTGTGTTCCATGGCTTTTTGAGCCAGGGCATTGATCAGTTCCTTGATACCATCCGTCAGGATATTGGCAGCTTCAACCATTTGCAGGCTGAGCGCCGTGTCAATTATATCGGAGGAGGTAAGCCCGAGATGGATGAAACGGGACTCTTCTCCCAGGCTTTCCGCCACTGAGCCGAGGAAAGCGGTCATATCATGGCGGGTCTCTTCCAGAATCTCGTTCATGCGCTTGATATTGCATTTAGCCAGTTTAATTTTGGGTATTACCTCACGGGGAATAGCGCCGACCTCCGCCCAGGCATCACAGACGGCAATTTCTACCTCAAGCCATTTATTGAACTTGGACTCATCTGACCATACCCGCTTCATCTGAGGACGGGAATAGCGTTCAATCATTCATAATCTCCTTGCAGGTCACTCCGGTATTTTTCATAGTTCTGCCTGATTTCATCATATTTCAGTCCGAGTATTTCGGCGGCCAGGTAGGCGGCGTTCCTGGCTCCGGCGCTGCCCACTGCCACACAGGCAACCGGTATCCCGGCGGGCATCTGGACGATGGAGTAGAGGGCATCGGTGCCGCCCAGTTCGCTGCCGGGCAGGGGTACGCCGATCACCGGCAGGGTAGTCCAGCTGGCGAGGACACCGGGGAGGTGTGCCGCGCCCCCGGCGGCGGCAATTATCACTTCAATTCCGCGTTCCCGGGCGGTGATGCCATACTGGCGGGCCTTTTCCGGGGTACGGTGGGCGGAGATAACTTTCACCTCATAATCAATGCCAAGCCGGTCCAGTACTTCCAGCGCTGGCTGGAGTGCTTGCTTATCTGATTTGGAGCCCATAATTACCGCTGCTCGTGGCATTTTATCTCCTTTACCCCCGGTATCCCCTCTCCAGGACTCTCCATGTTTCGTTATTGCCTATCTCAGCGATGTCCCGGCGGTAATGGCAACCATTAAAGTGGACCCGGGGCAGATTGGCATAGACCTTCTCTCTGGCTTCAGCGAGGCTCTTGCCGGTAGCTACTACGGTGATGACTCTGCCGCCGCTGGTCACTATCTTGCCATTTTCTAACCTGGTACCGGCGTGAAACACCAGAATATCTTTATTCAGGTCGTCCAGTCCGCTGATGGGAAAGCCGGTTTGATAGCTGCCGGGATACCCGCCGGATGCCATAACCACCCCGACACAGGCATCCTCGCTCCATTCTATTTCCAGCTGATGGAGGGTATTATCGACCACCGCCTGCATAATCGCTACCAGGTCTGTTTTTAGTCGTGGCAGGACAACCTGTGTTTCCGGGTCGCCAAACCGCGCATTAAATTCTAGCACTTTTGGACCATTATTGGTAATCATTAAGCCGCCGTAGAGGACGCTCCTGTAGGGTCTCTTTTCCTCGTTCATGGCGCTTACCGCCGGTTTCATAATGGTCTCGGTTACGGTGTGGGCGAGTGCCTCATTGAGAAAGCAGGGCGGGCTGTAACTTCCCATGCCACCGGTATTGGGCCCCCGGCCGCCGTCGTACACCCGCTTGTAGTCGCAGGCAGAGACCATGGGTACCACCGCGTCGGCATCGGTGAAAGCGAAGGCGCTCATTTCATTGCCGGAAAGGTGCTCTTCAATCAGTACCCGCTGACCGGCTTCACCCAGGGTTTTCGACTCCATGAATGTACTCAGGGCATCCCGAGCCTCGGCAACCGATTCGGCGATGATTACCCCCTTGCCCGCCGCCAGCCCGTCGGCTTTGATGACGATGGGAAATGACTGCTGCTCCACGTAGTCTTTTGCCCCGGCAAAGTCGGTAAAGCTGGCGCCTTTTCCACAGGGGATATGGTACTTTTGCATCAGCTCCTTGGCGAAAACCTTGCTCGATTCTATCTCGGCGGCGGCTCGGCTGGCGCCGAAAACGGGGAGACCTTCTTTCTGAAAGCGGTCAGTAATACCTGCCGCCAGCGGAGCTTCCGGCCCGACCACGGTAAGGTCAATCTGTTTTTGTAGAGCTACTTTCACCAGCGACTCAATATCGGTGGGTCTGATGTCCAGGTTCCGGGCAAGTTGCGCGGTACCGGCATTACCCGGTGCGGCGTAGATTTCTTTGACCTTGGGGCTCTGGGCTATCTTCCAGACCAGGGTGTGCTCCCTGGCACCATTGCCGACGACGAGTATTTTTATCTAACTCACCCCCCTGTGTTCCCCTCTCCTAAACAGGAGAAGGGTAAGATTTAGAAGAAAGGTGCAATCCCTCTTTAACGTTTTATCGTTCCTGTATAGCAATAATAAGCCCGAGAACGGACGTTATAATCGGTTCCGGAATAATATGAAGGGAGTCTTAAGGGAGTGTGCAGGTGTTTTAAAACCTTGTTAGCAGGCATTGGTGCTCTTGTTTCTCACTCCCACTCGATGGTTGACGGGGGTTTGGAGGTAATATCATAGACCACCCGGTTGACGCCCTTTACCTCGTTAACGATACGGCTGGCAATCTGAGATAGCAGGTCGTAAGGGAGGCGTGCCCAGTCGGCAGTCATGGCGTCATCACTGGTCACGGCACGTACCGCCACCAGATATCCATAGGTGCGGTAATCGCCCATCACCCCCACCGACTTCACATCGGTAAGCACGGCAAAGCTCTGCCAGAGCTGGTGGTACAGCTTGGCTTTCTTAATCTCATTCATCACTATCCAGTCGGCATTACGCAGTATATCCAGCTTTTCGCGGGTTACTTCGCCGA
>CAYXWH010000047.1:0-14336 GCA_964468755.1 uncultured Dehalococcoidaceae bacterium | reverse complement strand
AGTTACTAAGAGTCAGAGATGCCTATGGACCGGCGGCGGTTTTTCTCATTATTTCCGGCGGTGATATTACCTGGCTGCATGGCGGCAACCTGACATCCAAGGTCCTGCTCAGAGGCATTGGTGGGTATTCCACAACCTGGGGCTGGCATTCCAACGGTGGAGCCAAGTATGCCGCCCTGTCATCATACGGGACTATACGCATTGATAACACCGGGGATGACTTCCTCAATTCCCGCCTGATTATTATGTGGGGCTGGAACCCCACGGATACCATCCAGGAGACCAATACCAACTGGTACCTGATGCAGGCAAGAGAAGCCGGGACCAGGTTTATCTCTATAGACCCCAGATATACCAACTCGACGGCATCCTTCGCCCACCAGTGGATACCCATAATACCCGGGACTGATGCGGCGATGATGATTGCCATGGCCTACGTAATAATCAGCGAGAACCTTGAGGACCGGACTTTCCTGGCTAAATACACGACTGGTTTTGATAAATTTAAGGACTATGTTACCGGCAAAGAAGATGGTGTCCCCAAGACGCCGGCATGGGCGGAAGCCATCACCGGCGTACCGGCGGACACCACTGTTAGACTGGCCAGAGAATACGCCACCACCAAACCGGCGGCATTGATAGCCGGTATTGCCCCCGGGCGCACTGCCTATGGAGAGGAATATCACCGGGTAGCGATTATCCTATCGGCAATGACCGGCAATGTTGGTATCCACGGCGGCAACTCCCCGGAAATACTGGGGAAAGCCGGGGTTGACCACTACCTGGGGTCACGATTAGGCCCCATGGTCGGACAACGCCTGAAAGGCGGGCCCAATCCGATTGATGTCGCCCCACCGAGAGCCAATTCCCTCCCGGCGGCGGAAAATTTCTGGAAAGGCTGGAATAGCAGCTCCCGGGTAAACCGCTTCCTCGTCGCCGATGCCATTCTCAAGGGCAAGGCTGGCGGATATCCGGCCGATTACAAGGTTCTCTACACGGTCAATGTAAGCTACATTAACCAGTATTCCAATATCAACAAGATGGCTCGAGCCCTTAAAAAGCTGGAGTTTGTCATTGCCCAGGAGCAGTTCCTGACTCCTACCGCCAAATTTGCCGATATTATTTTCCCCACCAATACCTACATGGAGAGGAATGATATTGCCATAGGTGGAGCAACTCCATTTTATGGCTTTCAGAATAAGGTCATTGATCCCCTGTATGAATCCAAATCACACTTTGAAATTGCCTGCGGCCTTGCCGAAAAACTGGGCGTCCCCGATTTCAGTGATAAAACGGAGGAAGAGTGGCTGAAAGAAATCGTGGAGCAATGCGCCGATCTCCCCGACTACGAGACTTTCAAGAAGGAAGGAATCCACAAGGTCAAGCTTGCTGAACCATACATTCCGTTTACAAAACAGATTGAGGACCCGGAACATAACCCCTTCCCGACACCATCGGGGAAAATCGAGATATATTCCCGGCAGCTCGCTGACATGAACAACCCGGAGTTGCCTCCCGTTCCCAAGTATATCGAGACCTGGGAGAGCCGCAATGACCCGCTTGCCCGGAAGTATCCGCTGCAGCTTATCTCCACCCACTTCAAACGGCGGGCACACAGCCAGTTTGATAACATTCCCTGGTTGAGAGAACTCCAAGACCAGGCAATAATGATCAGTACCGCTGATGCTCTGGCCAGGAATATCAGAAATGGTGACCTGGTCAGGGTCTTCAATGAACGGGGAGAAACCGTTCTTCCCGCCTGGGTCACCGAGAGAATACTGCCCGGGGTAGTCGATATTCCTGAGGGTGCCTGGTATAACCCGGATAGGAATTTCATAGACAGAAGCGGCTGTCCTAACGTTTTGCACCGGGACGCGGTTTCGCCCGGCGAAGCCTACCCGATTAACACCTGCCTGGTGCAGGTCGAAAAGGCTGAGGCATAAGAGGATAGTTATATGCCAAGTGGCGTGTTGTATGAAGACAGACAACTCGGTCCCTTTCCCTTACAACGTTTGAAGCGGGTGGACAGACCGACCAACCTTATTACCGGGGACGTTAAGAGAATAGACGGCCGGGAAACAGCCTTTCTCCGGGCCGCCCGCGGCGACTACGGAGAGGCGGTGAAGAGAGAATCGTCACGGCGCAGTCGGAAATACCCATTATACACGGCACAGCGGGAGGTTATGTACCATCTCAATACCATAAAATCTAACGATGTGGCTCCTGCCCGGGCACCCATTCCGGAAGACCCCAAAGTGTTGAGCCGTCATATTAAACGCCTGGGGTACTTTCTGAAGGCTGATATTATGGGAATCTGCCGGCTCCCGGAATCGGCGGTCTATAGCCATGACAATCAGGGCAATCCCATCGATATAGATTATCCCTGGGCTATTGTCATCGTTATGAGTAAAGAGCGGCAAACATTGAATGCCTCCAACGGCAATGATTGGATGGGCTCTCCGCTAAGCTTCCAGGCATACCAGCCGCTTGGTATCGCCGCTCACACCATAGCCAATTATATACGAAAGTTAGGCTACCAGGCTTCAGCCCAGACCGCCGGACAGTATCAGGTCCTCATGCCCCCGCTGCTTCTCTGGGCCGGTATCGGCGAGGTCAGCCGGGCCGGAATTATCCTCAACCCCTTCCTGGGACTGGGCTTCAAGGCGTCAGCAGTACTGACGGATATGCCACTGGCCGCGGACAAACCCATTGATTTTGGCCTGCAGGATTTCTGCCGGCAGTGCCAGCTATGCGCTCAGATGTGCCCCAGTAACGCCATCCCGATGGGGGACAAGACCATGTATAACGGGTATGAAACCTGGAAGCTTGATGAGCGGCGGTGCGCCAGTTTCAGCATGCTGAACAAGCACGGCACCATGTGCGGCAAATGCGTTCATGTCTGTCCCTGGAACAGGCCCTATGCTTGGCAGCATAATCTGGTCCGCTGGGGAATTGAGCGCTCCAGCCTGGCCAGGAGCCTCGCTATCAGGGCTGACCGGGCATTAGGCAGGGGTAAAGAGGGAGGGAACGATGATGAGAAATGGTGGTTCGACCTGGAGGATGTTGACGGCGTTATTACCATAGCTCATTAACAAATTATACTCTGAATGGTAAAGGTTATAGTATGAATACCAGCGATATGCCGAAATCAACCGGCGAAGAGACAATAATCAATACCACCTGTAACAGCCATTGCGGTGGGTGCTGCCGGATAAGGGTCCACGTTAAGGACGGACGTATCACCAGACTGGAAACCGATAATGGCGAAGAGCCTCAGTTCCGTGCCTGCCTGAGAGGCCGTTCTTACCGGCAGAGAATATACTCTCCGGACCGGCTTAAATATCCCATGAAAAGGGTGGGGAAGCGGGGTGAAGGCAAATTTGAACGTATCTCCTGGGACGAAGCCCTGGACACCTTTGCCAGCGAGCTTACCCGGGTTAAGGAGACCTACGGGCCGCAAGGGGTGGTATGCATCCTCTCCGGCGGTGATTGCACCTGGCTGCACGGTGAAGACCTCACCGCCAAACTCCTTACCAGATGTATCGGCGGCTTCACGGCAACCTGGGGATTCCAGTCCAACGGGTGCGCGGTGTACGCCGCGATGGCCATGTTCGGCACACCTTATACCAGCAATGCCGCCGACGACCTCCTGAACTCCCGACTGGTTATTATGTGGGGCTGGAACCCGGCCGACACCGTGGTTGACACCAATACCAGCTGGTACCTGGCTCAGGTAAAGGAAGCCGGTATCAAGATTGTCTCGGTAGACCCCAGGTATACCAACTCCGCGGCAACCTTCGCTGACCAGTGGGTCCCCATCAAGCCGGGCACCGATACCGCCCTGATGCTCGCCATGGCGTACGTGATAATTGACGAGAACCTTCAAGACCAGGCTTTCCTGGATAAATACACCACAGGTTTTGATACATTCAAGGACTACGTTACCGGCAAAGAGGATGGCATCCCCAAGACGCCGGCGTGGGGGGAAGCCATCACCAGCGTACCGGCGGACACCATTGCTAAACTTGCCAGAGAATACGCCACCACCAAACCGGCGGCGCTCATTGACGGTATCGGCCCCGGACGCGCCGCCTACGGAGAGCAATACCACCGGGCGGCTATTACCCTGTCGGCAATGACCGGCAATATCGGTATTCACGGCGGTGGCGGAGGCTCGGTGAGCCGTACGGCGCCGGCCGGCTCGTATAACTGGGCGCGTCTCGGCCTGCGGGTGGGACAGCGACTGAAAGGCGGATTCAATCCGGTTGACCAGGCTCCACCCCGTAAATATTCGCTTCCCGGTTATGAAAAGTACTGGAAAGGCTGGATAAGCAGTGCCCGGGTAAGCCGCTTCCAGCTGGCTGACGCCATACTTAAAGGGAAGGCTGGCGGGTATTCCACCGACCTTAAGCTGCTCTATACGGTGAATGCCAACTACCTCACCCAGCACCAGAACATTAATAAGATTGCCAAAGCCCTCGACAAGCTGGAGTTTATCGTGGTTCAGGAGCAGTTCATGACCCCTACCGCCAAATTTGCCGATCTTCTGCTGCCCAACTGTACCTACATGGAACGGAATGACATCACGGTGGGCGGGGCTACCCCGTTTATTGGCCTCCAGAACAAGGTCATCGAACCGCTGTATGAATCGAAATCACACTTTGACATCGCCTGCGCCCTTGCCGAGAGAATGGGCGTAACCGACTTCAGTGATAAAACGGAGGAAGGGTGGATACGGGAAATCGCGGAAGATTGCGACGATATTCCCGACTTTGAAACATTCAAGCGCGAGTCGGTCCAAAAGGTCAAGCTCCCGGAACCGCGCATTTCCTTTAAAGATCAGATTGAGGACCTGGAAAATAACCCCTTCCCCACCCCATCGGGAAAAATCGAGATATACTCACAGCAGCTCGCTGACATGAACAACCCGGAGCTGCCACCCATCCCCAAGTACATTGAGGCATGGGAGAGCCATAACGACCCGCTTACCCAAAAGTACCCGCTGCAGCTTATCTCCACCCACTTCAAGCGGCGGGCCCACAGCCAGTTCGACAACATCCCCTGGCTTCAGGAGCTCATCGACCAGGCGGTTATGATGAGCACCGCCGATGCCAGAGTCAGAGGTATCAGAAACGGTGATGAAGTGAGGGTCTTTAATGACCGCGGTGAGATGATTATTCCCGCCTGGGTAACCGAGATGATGATGCCCGGCGTAGTTGATGTCCCGGAAGGTGCCTGGCATAAACCGGATGATAAAAATGTTGACCGGGGCGGCTGCTCCAATGTCCTGACCAAAGACGTGACCACCCCCGGGGGAGGCATGCCGATTAATACAGGCCTGGTGGAGATTGAAAAAGCCGGGGGCAAGAGGAGTTAAAAATGCAGATGGGTTTCTATTTCAATCAGTCGCGATGCATCGGATGTTATACCTGCGTTGTTGCCTGTAAAGACTGGCATGATGTCCCGGCTGGACCGGCCAGCTGGATACATATACTGAGCACCGAGAAGGGTAAGTTCCCCAACCCATCCCTCAGTCACCTGTTCAATGCCTGTCGCCACTGTGCCGACCCCCTCTGTGTCGCAGTATGCCCGGCCCAGGCTATCAGCAAGCGGGACGAGGATGGCATAGTTGTCGTCGACAGAGAGAAGTGCCGGGAAGCCGCCCGATGCGGCATCATTGATACCAGTGGAGATGTTCCCCAGTTAACCACCGAACAGGAGGCGCCCTGTCAGGTTGCCTGCCCGGCTCACCTCAATATTCCGGCATACATCGCCCTGATTGCTCATGGCAGATTCAGTGAAGCCCTCGACCTCATCAGGAAGAGAATGCCTCTGCCCGGCGTCTGCGGCCGCGTTTGCCTGGCACCCTGCGAAGTGGTGTGCTCAAGGAAAAATGTGGAAGAGGCGGTTAGCATCAATGCACTGAAAAGGTTCGCCGCTGACCATGCCGCCGAAAGCACCCCCGAGCCTGTTGCCAGGACCAAGGATGAGAAGGTAGCCGTTATCGGCTCGGGCCCGGCGGGCCTTTCTGCCGCCTATGACCTGGTCAGAATGGGCTACGGCGTCACCATATTTGAGGCATTACCGGTAGCCGGAGGTATGCTGGCGGTAGGCATCCCCGAATATCGGCTGCCGCGCAGCGTACTGCAGAAAGATATCGATTACATCAGGGGACTTGGCGTTGAAATAAGACTAAACTGCCCGGTGGGCACCAATGGTTTGACTGTTGACAGCCTGCGGCAGCAGGGTTATCAGGCACTATTCGTTGCCGTGGGCGCCCATAAAAGCCGGATGCTCAATATACCCGGCGAGGACATGGAAGGCGTCTATCACGGCGTCGACTTCCTCAGAGATATTAACCTGGGAAAGGGTGCGCCGGTGGGAGAACGCGTGGCGGTCATCGGTGGCGGCAATGTTGCCATAGACGCCGCCAGAACAGCATTACGGCGCGGCGCCAAAGAAGTCTCCATCCTCTACCGCCGGTCGCGGGAGGAAATGCCGGCGATTGAGGAAGAGATAAAGGCTGCCGAAAGTGAGGGGATTACCCTTCATTACCTGGCATCTCCCACCAGAATGCTCGGCGAGAACGGCAGGGTCTCCGGCATGGAGTGTGTTCAGATGAAACTGATGGAACCTGATGCCAGCGGACGGAGACGCCCGGCGCCGGTTGAAGGCTCCCAATTTGTCATTGACGTTGACATGGTTATCCCGGCAATCGGACAGGCACCGGATGTCTCTTTCCTGGATCATGAAGGCAACATTACCATGAAACGAGATGGCACGCTGGAAGTTGACCCGGCCAGCCTGGAAACCAGCCAACCGGGTATTTTTGCCGGCGGTGACGTGGTCACCGGACCGGCCATTATGATTGAGGCAATTGCCTCCGGGCAGAGAGCCGCGATAGCCATTGACAGCTACCTGCGGTTTGGACTGGTCACCCCCCCGACCGACAGGACCTACAGGGCTGAGGATATTAAGGTGACCATACCGGACGATGTAGCCAGTGTACCTCGGCAGAAAATGCCGGCATTAGCAGCCGCCGACAGAAGCTCCAGCTTCGATGAGGTCAACCTGGGTCTTACCGAAGAGATGGCTATTACCGAAGCCAAGCGGTGCTTGAACTGTGCCGGGCATCTGTGCCGTGACGTATGCCCCTACGATGTACCGCAGTTTGGAGCCGAGGCATATGCCAAAATGCAGAAGTGTGACCTATGCCTGGAGCGATGGTCAGAAAACAAGAAACCGATCTGTGTCGAGGCATGCCCCATGCGAGCGCTGGATGCCGGCCCCCTCGAGGAATTAAAAGCGAAATACGGAGATATCCGTGAGGTTGAGGGTTTTGTCTATTCCGAACAGTTAAAGCCATCAATTGTGTTTAAGCCAAAACAATCAGCCTGACGATGCGATACTAAAACAAAACAGAGGAGGAAAAGGAAATGCTGTTAAATAAAGAAAGAGCGCTGGCTATGATGAAGGAGAACAATCTCAGCGCCCTGATAGCAACTCAGCCTGAGAATGTTACCTACATGACGGACTACGAAAACTGGTGGCTCCCCGGGGCTTATCCCTACCGGGGCATTACCCTGAACCGGGGGTTCCAGAACTATGCGATGTTAACCCCGGAGGGCGCTCGCGGGCTGGTAATACACGGCCTCAGTGAAGCTACCCAGTTTACCAACTTCCATTTTGATGTCGACGATATCTATATCTATGGCACCTCATTTACCCGTATACCGGATTCATATGCACCTCAGCCGGAAGAGGTAGCGCGCTGGATTGCACTCTACCGGAATGAAGAAATCCACACGCTGGACGCGGTAAGTGCCTTAATCAAGCTGATGAAGAAACACGGGGTAACCAAAGGGCGTGTCGGCATCGAATTAGCCAACCTGGCACCAAACGCTGAAGAAACGCTACGGGAAGAGTTCAAGCAGATTGAGTTTATCGATTGCGGGGAATTGTTAGCCTTCATCCGATATATCAAGACCCCGGATGAGCTGGCACGGCTGAGATATGCGGCGGAAGTCAACGAGAGAGCTTTGGAAGAAATGATGAAGGCAATCAGGCCGGGGGTTACCGAGCTTCAGATGAGAAAGCTGTACCGGTCCTTTGTTGCCAAAGAAGATGGCTGGCTCGACTTCTTTACCTGTGCCGGCGGAATGCGCGCCGGCATATGGGCAGCGCCCACCAACTACGCCTTTAAGCTCGGTGACCAGGTTCTCATTGATGTCGGCTGTGGTGTTAACTGCTATCATGGTGATACCGGCATCTGTGGATGTCTGGGAGAGCCCTCCAAAGAACAAAGAGAGCTATGGAACGGGCTTAATGAAGTCTGGAATGCCGGTGTATCAATATTACGCCCCGGGACCAGACCATCCCAGCTCTTTGACGCCATGGCGGGCATGCAAAAGAAGATGTTCAATCACGTAGGCGGCTACTTCTCTCACAGTATTGGTATTGAAGCCAGAGAAGGCCCCTTTGCCAATAGAGTGCCCGGAAAAGGCCAGCGGATGATGGATATCGGCGCTGACCATCCGTATGAACCGGGTATGGTAATACTGATAGAAATCCCGACCCCGGTGGTTGGAATTGGTGGTGTGCACCGTGAAGAGACATTCCTCATCACCGAAAAAGGCCATGAGCCGTTAATACACACCTCCCGCGACCTTTACTGCTTCGGTACCTAGACCGGTAATAACGGGGAAGAAAAAACCGGCGCGATTACCGGCGGGTCGGCACATAAGGAATTAGTTATGTATACGGTTTTAGATTCGTATCAGCGGTTTGACCAGAAGAACAATATGATGATGAGGCCCAACTGGGACCCGCTGTTGAAACACATCGGCCCGACAACCTTTGAAACCAAGCTGCGGCACCTTGAACGGAACGTTAACGGCTTCAGCCTCAAGGAATATGCGCTTGCCGCCAGTTCCGGTATCCTCGGGTCGTCTATGGGGGCTGACATCAATCAACCGAACCGGGCGTTCACCTCCTGGGAGAAGCTGACGCTCAATCCGTATCTAAGGCTGCCGGAGACAAAGCCAGAATTAATAGAACCGGAAATTATGACTGGCTACATCAAGCGGGCAGCCCGGTATTTTGGTGCTGACCTGGTGGGTATCGCCAAACTCGACATGCGCTGGGTATACTCCAATCACTACATATCGGAAACCGGCGAGAGTAAACCCGTCGATATTGACCCGGGTTACCGGTATGTAATCGTAATGGCAAAAGAGATGGACTACGACCTGGTCAGGTCCGCCCCGAGCGCGCTGCACCAGGCCGTAGTCTCGCTCACCTATTCCAAGATGGCGTTCCTGGTCGGGGCGGTGGCACAATTCATAAGAACCCTCGGCTATCGGGCCATCCCGGCGCTCAACGATACCGGGCTCAGCGTGCCCATGGCTATTGACGCCGGACTGGGAGAGCTAAGCCGGCAGGGACTGCTCATCACCCCTCAGTTTGGTCCCCGGCAGCGACTGTGCAAGGTTATCACTGACCTGCCGCTTAAGCCTGATAAACCGATAGAATTTGGCGTGGCCCAATTCTGCTCCGTTTGCAAAAAGTGTGCCCAGGCATGCCCATCTCAGGCTATATACTCGGGAGAACCCACTGCCGAGGTTACCAGTGTCTCCAATAATGCTGGCGTGGTTAAGTGGCCCTTGGCCGCCGAAAAGTGCCGTGAATATTTTTCCAAGATTGGTACCAACTGCGGTGTTTGTCTTCGAGTATGTCCCTACAACAAGAAGGATAACCCCCTTCACCAGACGGCCCGGTGGATGACTGAACACGCACCCTGGATTGACCCGCTGTTTGTCAAGCTGGATGATGTATTCGGCTATGGCAAGCAATACAATCCCAGGTTTTTCTGGAACGGTAATTAGGTAACTTGTCCTGGAAGGAGACAAGATACTTCATTAAATAGGCTTAAACATAATTAATAATTGTAAGGAGGGAAAACGATGAGTGTAGTTGATCTACTGGTTAAAAATGGAAAAGTCTACACCGAGGTAGGGTTTAAGGAACTGGAGGTGGCAGCCAAAGGAGATGAGATTGTCGCCGTAACTCAACCCGGTACAATAGAAGATGCCGCCACGGTCGTTGATGCCAATGGGAACTATGTCATTCCCGGCATTATTGATTTTCATTGCCACCTGAGGGAACCCGGCTATACTCATAAGGAGGACTTTACCACAGGTACCATGGCCGCGGCCGCCGGTGGTGTAACCATGGTCTTCCCCCAGCCCAATACTGACCCGGTACCCCGCACACTGGAAGCCTATCAGCAACAGGTCGAGCTGGGAAAGCAAAAATCGCTGATAGATTTTAATTCTATTGCCAGCCCCCTGGGCTATGAAGACGGGCAGGTGTCCAAACTGGCAGCGGCGGGAGCCGCCTGGTTTAAGATCTTCCAGAAAACCGCCGCCTACCCCTACTCCACGCCGGCCGGCACCAGAAACACCGCGGAAATATACGAAGCATTTAAAGCAGTAGCTAAAACAGGCAAGTACTGCTCGGTCCATCCGTTTGACCACTGGTTCTTTGACGACATCCAGGAAATGATGAAGAGGAAGGGCATACCATTTAACCTGAGCAACTACCACTCATTACTCTATACCGATGAAGAGATGAGCGGAGCCGCCTATGAGCTTTATTTCCTGGCCAAGAAAGCCGGGATGAAGTGGTATGCCATGCACTGCTGGCAGCCTGGCTTTATCGACCTGGTCCGATGGGCGAAAAAGGAAAAGGCAATTGATGTTGTCGCCAGTTATGAAGTCATGCCTACCATGAATACACCGACAGCATTGTATTATGTCCCGACCGGGGAATGGATGGAGGTTGGCAGGGATGCCGAAACCGACCTGGATAAAGTCTTTTCCGCCATCAATGACGGGACGATAGACTTCCTCGGCACCGACCATGCGCCACAGGCGAGAGAAGAGTACATACTGGACGACCCGCTAAAATCCGTCCTGGGGCTCCCCCTACTCGAGTGGTACGGCCACTTGTTGCTGAATGAGGTTAATAAGGGTAATATCACTATGGAACGACTGGTTGAGGTAACATCGATAAACGGTGCCAAGATTTTCGGGTACTACCCTCGCAAGGGCTCACTTCTTCCGGGAACCGATGCCGATATAACCATCTGTGACCTGGACCGGGAATGGACGATTACCTCGGATAAGGTCTACACCAGATGTCAGTTAAACGGCTTCCACGGCAGAAAAAATAAAGGCAAAGTAACCCATACCATTTCCAGAGGCAAGGTGATTATGGAAGAGGGAGAAGTAACCGGAAAACCGGGGCATGGCAAATTTCTTATACCCGGCAGTTAATGACGGAACTCGCTTACCGCTTGAGACATGGCCGTTTCGGATAGGTTGATTTGTGGTGGGGGCTTGATGAGAGCATAGCTAGCATGCAAGCGGGCATACCCGGTTGGTTATCTAGCCTCATCGTCACGGGTGGCAAGAGCTTGACCCGGCGATGTGGAGCAAGCTTAATGGAGGCAATGCGATGACACCAGATACACCAGAAAAAGTAATGAATCAGGTTTTCAGTGAGCAGGCCTGCTTCCAGCGCTGGCTGGATATTGAGGCAAGTCTGGCCAGGGCACAAGCTTCGGTGGGCATGATTCCGCAGGAAGTGGCTGACGAGATAAGCCGCAAAGCGAAAGTAGAGCTTCTGGACCTGAATGAATTCCGGAGACTATTTCAGCAAATTGCTCATCCGATGGTAGCTCTACTCCGCCTTTTCCGCCCTCTCACTGAAGGAAATGCCGGGGAATACGTCCACCTGGGGGCAACTACTCAGGATACTATGGATACGGGTACTGTGCTGGCGCTCAAGAATGCCCATGAGATAACCTACCACAGCCTGAGAAGAATTGAAGATGACCTGCTTACCATGGCGGAAAAGCACGCTGATACCATCATGGTAGGCAGGACCCACTCCGTTCAGGCTCTTCCCATTACGTTCGGTTACAAGGTAGCCATCTGGGCCCGGGAAATCCGGAGACATATCCAGAGACTAAAAGAATGCCGCGAGCGCATATTCGTGGCTCAGCTTTCCGGCGCCGTGGGTACGATGGCTGCCTTCGGTCAGAAGGGGCCCGAAATCATGGAGCTTTTCGCTAAGGACCTGGGGTTGGGGGTCCCCGATATTGCGTGGCACGCCTCGCGGGACAGGCTGGCTGAGTTCGCCAATCTCATGGCGATAATAGCCGCTACCCTGTGGCGCATCGCTCAGGAGGTATACCTGCTCATGGCTGCCGAAGTCGGCGAGGTCTGCGAGCCCTGGCAGAAGGGATTTGTGGGTTCCTCCACCATGCCCCACAAGATTAACCCCCAGATTTCCGAGCAAATGATTTCGATGGCTCGAAAGGTGAGGTATCACGCCTCACTGATTACCGAAGTCATGGTGGTCGACCACGAGAGAAACCTGGAGCATTTCGTCGGTGAGAGGGAGACACTGGAAGAACTGTGCCGTATTATGGGCAGTTTGCTTACCTACGGCGAAAACATGGCGAAAAACATGACGGTCTATCCGGAAAGAATGAGAAAGAACCTCGATATTCTGCAAGGAGTATTGCTCTCTGAGGCGGTAATGATAGAGCTGGGGAAAATAATCGGCAAGCAGACCGCTCACGAGGCAGTCTATGAACATGCCATGAAAGCTCTACAGGAAGGAAGCAGCTTCAGAGATTTACTCCTGGCTGACAGCATGATAAATAAGCACTTCACCGAAGCGGATATCGACCGTATGCTGGAACCTGAAGAATATATCGGACTGGCACCCCGGATGGCAAGGGATATGGTAGCCCTGAGCCGTCAACAACGGGAGAAAGATTGACACTCTATCGCGTATAAGAGGGCAGTAACATATGAGGGCAGTTGAGATGGATAATCCAACCTATAAAATAGTCAGAACCGTGCGCTTTAAAAACAGCAATCTGCCCGGTACGCTGGGCAAATTGACCACTGCCATCGGTCACGTTGGCGCCGACGTCGGCAACATAGTCACCGTGCACATCGGGCAGCATTACACAGTCAGGGATATCGAAGTCCACATTCCCAGTGAAGAGCACCTTTCCGAGATGATAAACGAGGTTACCAGACTTCACGATGTCTCGGTTCTCCAGGTCAGAGATGATGTGCTTGAGCTTCACAAGCACGGGAAGATTAAAATGGTCAATACCATACCCATCAATTCCCTTGATACCCTCAGCAAGGTATACACCCCCGGCGTAGCCGAGGTATGCAAATTAATCTCGAACCAGCCGGAATGGAAAAGCGCCTATACCAATATCCCGTATTCGGTAGCCATCGTTACCGACGGTACCGCTATTCTGGGACTGGGTAACATCGGCCCGGTGGCTGGAATGCCGGTGATGGAAGGAAAAGCAGCCCTGCTCTACCATCTGGTGGGGGTAAGCGGTATACCCATCCTGCTCAATACCACGGACCCGGATGAAATTGTGACTACGGTAAAGAATATTGCGCCCACGTTCGGGGGCATCCATCTGGAAGACATTGCCTCGCCGCGGTGCTTTCAAATTCAGGACAGGCTTGAAGAAGAATTAGACCTTCCGATCATGCACGATGACCAGCAGGGCACCGCCGTGGTGGTAATGGCGGCTCTGACCAACGTCTGCAAGCGAGTCGGCATTCCCCTTGAGCAGGCAAAGGTCGGTATCATCGGCCTGGGGGCGGCCGGTCTCGCTATCGGCAAATTCCTGCTGCGTTTCACCGGCAATCCGGCAATGGGCACCGCCCGGACTGAGGTGAGTATCAACCGCCATGCCGAGCACGGTGGTATCCCGTCCACCCTTGATGAAATCATGCAAAAGACAGACATCGTCATCGGCACCTCAGGGGCAAGCGGTTTGATAAAACCCGGTATGGTGAGAAAGGGGCAAATTATCTTTGCCCTGTCCAACCCGTACCCGGAAATCGACCCGGAACTTGCTCTGGAATCGGGGGCGGCGGTGGCTGTTGACGGCAGGACAGTGAATAATCTGGTGGGTTATCCCGGGATCTGGCGGGGCACGCTGGACGCCATGGCCACCAAGATAAACTTCGCCATGTATAAGGCTGCCAGCATAGCTATTGCCGACGCCACCGCCGAAGGGGAGCTTATCCCCTCAGCCATTGACCCGCGGGTACACCTGGCTGTGGCTCACGGGGTAGCCAGAGCCGCTATGGAGTCGGGTGTTGCCCGGCGGCAGCTGGATGACGACTACTTCGAAGATACCAGTATCGAAGCGCCCCCGGAGATATAAGGCAACTGGCACACCAAAAACCACCTTCAAACAAATAAAGGGGAGCTATCAATAA
>CAYXWH010000046.1:7192-14569 GCA_964468755.1 uncultured Dehalococcoidaceae bacterium | reverse complement strand
ATTGGCTGTGAGCGGTGTCGTAAAGACAAACGCTGCACCGGGCTTCAGGATGGAATGCAGCTTATATATCCCAAAATCCGGGAAGCCAGCGGGCTGGTCCTGATAACCCCCATACATAACTACAATATGACCGCGCTCATGAAGTCATTTATAGACCGCTTATACTGCTTTTATAACTTCAATGATGAACGCCCGGGAGATTGGTCCAGCCAATTGGCAGACCAGGGTCGAAAAGCGATAATCGCAGTTGTCGGTGAGCAGGCCAGTCGTGAAGAGGGAGGGATGGACCTGACGTTGGAAACCATGCGCCGTTCTACAACGGCTTTAGGTTATGAAGTCATTGATGAATTGCCCGCACTTGGCATTTTTGGCAAAGGAAAGGTAAGGGAATACCCGCAGTTCCTTGAGCAAGCCGAAGCCCTCGGAAGGCGGTTAGCCTCCCTGTTATAAATATAATCCAGGAAGTTGAGAAGGCAATAACTGAAGCTGAGCCTTTTCCCATCCATGAACAAGAGAAAACGGGTAGCCAAACCGGGCCCTAAGGGTTGCTCCGGCTGTGGACAGAGAATCAAAACAAACTCACAACTCCGGCACTGAATCAGGAAAACGTTCCACGCTATAGTCAAAATCAGGTGGTCGCATGACAGTCTGCATCACAATCGTATTGTCGGGAGCAATACGCAGAAACTCGGTGGGTGATATGTCAAACCAGGCTGGTGGCAAAACAGAGCCAACTGTACAGGCAAGAAAGCCAATATTCCTGTTTTCGCGGAATTGCGACTACTATGCAATTGAAAAAGAGAACGAAATCAAGTAGCTATACGCTTATCAATCGACAGAGGAACAGTAAAGACCGGCTATCTTCTTCGTCCTCCTCCCCCATATGAACCACCACCCCGGCTACCGTAGCCGCCACCGCCTCTGCCCTCTTCACGAGGTCGGGCAGGGCTAACGCTGAGTGCGCGCTCTTTTACTGTCTTCCCATTCAGACCGCTTATCGCCGCCTGTCCCTCAGATACCGAAGGCATCTCAACAAAGCCAAAACCACGGGAACGTCCGGTATACCTGTCAGCAACGACACTAACCGATGTCACCTGTCCGTAGACTTCAAATTCTTGCCGTAATTCATCCTCAGTCATATCATACGACAAATTACCCACGTAGATGTTCATCTAAGCCCTCCGTCCTTTTACTATAAAGCTAGCCGCTGCCTGCCAGCGCTATGGCAAGCAGCCCCCGGTCGAATGTCCCAAGAGTGGTAAGCTATACGCCCGGCAGCCCGAATCCACGACATCTAGACTCGCCTTCGCCTGCTGTTCTTCTTTGCTTTGAGCCGTCGGGTCTCGCTTCTTGACATGTAGTAACGGTGACCTTTCAATTCCCGCAGGACACCACTCATCTGCACTATCCTCTGGAAGCGCCTTAAGAGTGATTCCTGGCTTTCACCTTCCCGTATTTGTACTTCTAGTGACATACAATAACTACCCGTTAAAATATTGGCTCCCCAGCCCGATCTGGTTGGAGCCGTCTCTGCAGTATACCGGTCTCGCCCTGAGGAGCTTAAACGGCAATTCGGTCTTCCTGCCGTACCCGGTGTACACTACCGGCAACATCTGCCGTTCCGGCTTACCTGCGTACCCTTTTGAACAGAAAAACGCCGTTCCCCGGAACCAAAATCGAAAGTTGCGCCACAATCAAAACGCTGAGGAGACTTATCCGAAAAAGCCATTGGATGACCTCCTCTTTTAGCTTGCCGATAGATTTAGGCCATCCAGAACTCGGTTAACTGGAAGGATATGCTGAAAAATAACGGTAGGATACGATTTAACTAAGCAATCAATGACCTAACCAGTAAACTACATTAGCCAACATATCATATATGGCTCCTTGCCGTCAAATCTTCTTCTGGCTTCTTTTAGCTTCCGGGTATTCTGAAATCTACACTGCATAACAGCAGTTCATAATCCGATTGGACTGGTGTAGTATCATACTAATGATGTATATATTTAATTACGAAAATTTAGTCGACCCTCTATTGAGAGACATCAGAAGATTTCTCCCTGAATTTTCCGCCATGAAGTATGGCGATAAAGTACTGGATATCTGCTGTGGAACTGGAGAGCAAGTTCTCGAGTACGGGCGGCAGGGTATCACTGCCACAGGAATCGACATTGACCCGAGCATGTTAAAAATAGCGGTAAAAAATAAAAAGAAACGGCATCTGGGAAATGTCTCCTTTCAGCTAGCCGATGCCACCGCATTGCCGTTTCCGGACGCTTATTTTGACTCTGCCTCTATATCGTTTGGACTGCATGATAAGGGGAAAAGAGTCCGGGATAGAGTAATCCAGGAAATGAAGAGGGTTGTTAAACCGAATGGAGACTTTACATTTCTCGATTTTCAAGTTCCATTGCCCAAAAATACCGGGGCTTTACTGGTAAGGATGATAGAATTCGTTGTCGGCGGTGAACACTATGCGGGCTTCAAAGATTATCTTAGCAATGGTGGTCTGGCTGAGATACTGAAGACTCATCATTTACTGGAACAGCAAAAAATTGTGCTCAAAGCTGGAACAATACTAGCCCTAAAAGCGACTCACTCTTGACCTGTCTTCCATTTTTATTGCATTAATGCCATAGGGGCTATAATTTAACAAGATGTAACAAGATGATGTAAATCCGGAAATGAAAACCATTGTTATTACCGGTAGCACCAGCTTTTTGCTAAGACTCAGTTGATAAGGTAAAAATGATACAGCCGCCAGGTCTGGACAAAAACTGGCCCGTTAGTCCGGTCTCAGCCCCGGCATCCAGAACCCTGGCTGTCCTGGGGACGAGTTGGGGAAAGAACTCAGACCACCCCTTCATACTGCCCGCATGGCAGCGGCACCGGAGACACCATGCGTCATTCACTTTGGGCGGGTGCCGGTTAAGTGTGCCTATACTCACCGGTACCACTTGGGCAATTTACCAAAATTTTTGAAAAAGCCCCAGCGGCTGCCAAGGCTGCCCCCATTACCAGTCGGACACTGGACATGGTAAACGATGAACATCGCCCAGTTCCTCCCCGGAAAGAGGCAACAGCCTGCCCAGGCAGTCTCGTCCTGCACCGAGGTTACACAGACATTGTCAATGGCGTAGCCTATTCTTTCTCGCTCGCCCAGGTTCATGCCGCCCCATATAGCCACTTTCGATAGCTCCGGGTCAGAGTACTCAACCGCAAAAGCCGCCCCGTCGCCTGACGTGCCTGTTCCCGGCCCCAGCGTGATTTCCTGGAGTAACTCATCATCCTCATTAAAGTACTGGAAATACCACATCTCGGTGTGGTCCAGATCGATACTTACCAGGTCCAGACCCTGAATATTACTGATATCCGATACGTCCACAACAATAGCCAGATACTGGGAATAGGCATGCTTGAGCAAGTCGGTTTGGGTGAGGTCCTGCGGGTCGGTAATAGTCATACCTCCGGCACCAGTGCCGGCGGCATCCCTGATGTAGTCGTCCCGGTAGGTATTGGGCGGGTCATTGACCGTGAAAGCGACTATGTTGTCATATGGCGGGCTGGTATCAGGAGCAGCCACGGCGGGAAAAGCACCGGGCACCGGTGTCAGGTCGGCTGATTCACCGACCGTCAGGCCCACCAGAGGGTCACTGCTCACCATGTAGAAACTCACATCGCCGTTTTCAGTGGCTATTATACTTACCTCATCCTTTTCCGCATACTGCTCAAAATCAATGCAGGCTTTATTGGCTTTCATGACACCAGCATGGGTCGCGATAAAGACATTGTTGCCAAATACCTTATTGATATCCGAAAGTGGTATAGTGTACATATCGGAAGTAACACCGCCCAGGTTTTCGTGGGAATACGGGAAACGGCCCGGAATCGGGTTACCATTTTTCTGAGGAATATTCCAGAGGAAGCTGGCAACAGCCAGATGTGTCTCCTCAAGCCCCCAGCCTGCCTCGGTCACGTTGTATTCCACATACAGGTTTTGGCAATCATCCCATATGCTGACCGTGCCTACGGTCATGTGCCTGCCCGCGATTAAATCAGTTACCTGGGCATCATTAGCAGCCTGCGCCGTTACGGGTACTGCCGAAACCGGCAGCGCTACACCTGCGACCAGAACCAGTGCCAGTACTGATATCAATCCCTTTCTCATCTTCAGCCTCCTTATAAGAATATCCATGTGACCTGTCAGGCACAAATATCACCAAGACAGCCATCCTTCCGCCCTGATTAAATCCCGGGGCGGTAGTATATTAAACTCTACTCATTCTATTTCTACTATTTTCAATTCCCTGTGTAACCATCCAAAAGGACTAATTCTCATTGTTGAAAGTAGAATTATCCACTTAGTCAGCGGTTCACGGCAGACTTAATTGCACTGAAAGGAGACCTGTCCCCAAATACCGCCCCGGCGTACGCCGCCACAAAGAGCGGGTGGTGATTCCGCCAGGCAGTCATGTGCCGATTGTGCTTTACTCCAGGTTATGCTATGATTCAAACCGTAGCATAAAGCAACTAGTTGCAATTACTTATATTTGCATAATCAAGGAGCCTTTGGCATGCACCACAAACATGTAATCTACCCCTTCACCGCGATTGTCGGTCAGTATGATATGAAGCTCGGCCTCATGCTGAACGCGATTGACCCCCGTATCGGCGGTATCCTCATCCGCGGCGAAAAAGGCACCGCCAAATCCACCGCCGTGCGCGGTCTTTCTGACCTCTTACCCGAAATAGAGATTGTCGCCGGCTGCCCGTTTAATTGCGAACCCGATAACCTGCGGGAAATGTGCCGCGCCTGCCAGGAAAAGGTAGAGCAGGGCCATACCCTGCCCCGCCGGCATAAAAAGATGACTGTGGTGGAACTGCCGGTATCAGCCACCGAGGACCGGGTGGTCGGCAGCCTGGATATACAGAAAGCCCTGAAAGAAGGCATAAGGGCGCTGCATCCCGGGGTACTTGCCGAGGCGAACCGGAATATTCTCTATATCGATGAAGTGAACCTGCTTGATGACCACGTGGCCAATGTGCTGCTGGATGCGGCAGCCATGGGTGTCAATGTTATTGAACGGGAAGGGGTATCCCTGCACCATCCGGCGAGGTTTATCCTGGTGGGCACCATGAACCCGGAGGAAGGTGAACTCAGACCGCAGCTACTGGACCGCTTTGGGCTCTGCGCGGAAGTAAAAGGGCTGATGAGCAAGGAAGATAGGGCGGAAGTGGTCAACCGGCGCGAGGCGTTTGATAAGAACCCGTGGGCATTCGCTGACCAATATGCCGGAGCCCAGGCTGACCTGCGCCAGCGCATTACGGATGCCCGGAAGCAGGTGCCCGAGGTATCTATCCGGGAAGAAATGCTGGATTCCGTAGCTGAGACGTGCGCCAACCTGGGAATTGAAACCCTCAGGGCGGATATCGTGGTAACCAAAGCAGCCAAGGCTCTGGCGGCTCTTCAGGGCCAGCCGGAAGTGACCGAAGCGGATGTCCTCAAAGCCATGGAGCTGGCGTTACCCCACCGGCTCAGAAACAAGCCGTTCGAGAAAGTGGCTTCGAAGCAGGAGCTCCAGGAAGCCCTGGCACGGACACACGAGGATACCCGCCAGCAGTCTTCGACAGAAAGGACATTCGAGGTAAATACCTCGGTGAAGATCGCCGAACTCATGCAGCGGGGATTTGAGAAAGGGACCCCCGGCAAGAACCACTCTCAGTCCCCATCACCTCGAGGGAAATACGTGTCCGCCCGCCCCAGAGCCGACTCCACTGATATTGCCATTGACGCTACCATACGCCGCGCGGCGGCCAATGCCCCGCACAACAGGCTGGAGATAAACCCCGAGCATCTCATGGAGAAGGTAAGGCTGGGCAAGACCGGCGTCCTCTATGTCTTCTGTCTTGACTCCTCAGCATCGATGGGAGCCGAGGCGAGAATGGAGCTGGCCAAGGGCGCGATTCACTGGCTCCTCACCACCGCCTACCAGAAACGGGACCGGGTAGCCCTGATAGCCTTCCGGGGAAGCGACGCTGAGCTGGTCCTGCCTCCCACCGCCAGCGTGGAAACGGCACAACAACGGCTTAAAGAACTGCCCACAGGCGGCAAGACGCCGCTGTCCCAGGGCATACTGGAATGTGTGAAGCTCATCGAAAAACAGCGGGACAGGAACCGGAACGCACAGATTATTCTTATCTCCGATGGCCGGGGCAACCTGCCCATCAAAGGCTCTCTTCGCGAGGACCTTGTCTGGCTGGGCGAGGAAATCAGGAGCAAGGGGATTCATCTGGTAGCCGTCAACACCGGGCGGAGGTCTCACGACCTCGGTCACCTCAAAGAGTTCGCCGAGACAGCCTCGGGTGACCACTTCTTCATTGAGGATGTTGCCCGATGGTAAGGTTTCTCCTGCTGACCACCATTGACAATACGCAGGAACTCCGCGATGCCGTCAGCGAGCTGAAAGCCGAGTACGGAGACATCCTCTCACTGAGAAAGATATACCTCAGTGACCTTGACCGGGGCCGAATTTCCCCGGACGAGGTTAAAAACGAGCTTGATGCCTCCCAAGTGGTGCTGGTCGACATCCGCGGACAGAGCGCCATGTCTGATTATCTCCAGGAGCTTTTGCCCCGTAGTCAGGCTACCATTGTGGTATTGATTGGCGGCAGTTCCCACATATTTGCCTGCACCCGCATGGGCTCCTTTAAAGGCAGCGATATCTTCAAGGGTGACCGGCAGATGGACATGGAGGGCTTCATACGAGCCAAGAAGTTTTCCGAGCTTACCAGGAGAATCGGCACGATGCTTCCCTTCGGCAAGCTCAAGGACATGCGCAACTGGGTTATCGCCCAGGAATACTATGCCAATTACGGGACAGAGAACCTGAAAGGACTCCTGCTGTTTTTGCTCCGGGAGTACGGAAAGGTGAAGGTCAAACAGGTACCTCCGCCACGGAAGGCGCTCGATTTCGGCATCTGGTGGCCGGATAAAGGCTTCTTCCGCGATCTTGCCGGGTTTCAGAAAGAAGTCAGCTGGGACAGCACCAGGCCAAGCATAGGGGTGCTCTTTTACGGGCAGATGCACTTTGCCGACTGCGTTCCGCTGGTGCGGGAATTCATCGCCAGAGTCGGCGACCGGGCAAACATCATCCCGGTCTTTTCAGCGGCGGAATACAACCTGGAGGCAGTCTCCCGGTACTTTCTCCACGGGGAAACGCCGGGAATCGACCTGATGGTGAACCTGCAGTATTTCCGGATTCACGGCGGCCCCTATGGCGGCACGCCGGAACCGACCTATGAGCTGTTGCAAAGGCTTAATGTTCCGGTCCTCATCGGTTTTCACCTTTACAGCACCGAGATTGAACAGTGGCAAAA